>NZ_DASSVG010000545.1:0-5103 GCF_035706265.1 Ramlibacter sp.
GTTTGTCCGCCTCCGGAAGTAAAGGGGGAGGCGCGGGCGCGGCGCCATCACGGGCAACGGTTCTCATCCGCGCCGGAGGACATGGAGGAGGCGGACAAATCCGTCCTGTGCCGGACCGGGGGCAGCGAACGCAGCGCGGCACAGGCGGCACGAGGGTCAGGGATCGAGGCGACGCTGCAGGAAGTGCAGCAATAGGCCGACCAGAAACCCCGCGGCCACGTTCCACGTGCAAAGGGCCGCGCAGGCGATCAGCACCACCCGCTCGCCGCGCGCCGCCGGCCAAGCGAAGCCCGCTGCCAGTTGCAGGCCGCAGAAGAACAGCATCACGCCCAGCACCGGAGCGGAAAACAGCGCGAACAGGACCTGCACGGCGGCACTGGCGAAGAGCGCGAGCGCGAGCAGCACCCCACCCAGGATCACCACGGCGCCGCCGGTGCGCGCGCCGAACGCGACGTGCCCCGCCATGCCACCGGCGCCGTGGCACATCGGCACGCCGCCGACGCAGCCCGCGAGCACATTCATCAGGCCCGTGCTGACCGCGGCTTCGTTCTCGCGCAGCGGCCGCTCGGGGAAGAGCCGGTCGTGCTCCGCGCGCAAGGCCATGATCGCGTTGCCCAGCGTGAGCGGCATCTGCGGCAGCGCGAGCAGCACCGTGCCCGCGAGCACGTCGTTCCAGCGCAGGTCACCGAGCGACCACGCGGGCCAGCGCAGGCCCAGCGGCGTGTCGGCCAGCCGCTGCAACAGCTCCGGGTGCTGCCAGCCTCCGAGCCCCGCGCCGAGCAACAGCAGCGCGAACATCGCGGGGAGGCGGCGGCTACGCAGCAGGAGCAGCAACACGCCCCCGGCCGCCGCAGCCGCGACCCAACCCTGCTGCATCAGTTGCACACCCTGCAGCATGAAGCCGAAGCCGAGCCCCAGAACCACGCCCGTCACCACCACGGGCGGCACGCGCCGCAGCCCGCGCGCGAGCCAGCCGCTCGCGCCCAGCAGCAGCCACACGGCGCCCGTGACGAGCGCCGCGGCGTACACCGCCGAAGGGCCGATCACGCCCTGTGCCGCTTCCAACGAGGCCACCGCGCCGGCCGCCTTCATCGGCTGCACCGGCACCGGCGTGCGGTAGTGCAGGCCGCAGGCGATCATCGCCACGCCGAAGGCGAACAGCACGCCCAGCGGATCCAGCCCCACCACGCCGATGTACGCGGCCACGAAGGGCAGCAGCGTGCCGAGGTCGCCGAAGGCGCCGGCCCACTCCATCCGGTCGTAGCGGTTGCGGCCCGCGGCGCTCGCGGGCGCCTCCGAGGGGACAGCGCGCACCTCAGTTCGCCGTGTCCGCGTTCGGGAAGAACAGCTGCTCGCCGTTGACCTTGTAGCTGGCGATCGTCTGCTGGCCCGCCGGCGAGGTGACCCAGTCGATGAACTTCTGCGCCTCGGCCGCCTTGACGTGCGGGAATTTCTGCGGGCTCACGAGCATCACGCCGTACTGGTTGAACAGGCGCTTGTCGCCTTCCACCAGGATCGCGAGGTCGCCGCGGTTCTTGAAGCTGAGCCAGGTGCCGCGGTCGGCCAGCACGTAGGCGTTGCTGGAGGCGCCGATGTTCAGCGCCGGGCCCATGCCGCAGCCGCATTCCTTGTAGCCGCTGCCGCGGTTGTCCAGGCCCGCCGCCTTCCAGAAGCGCTTCTCCGCCGCGTCGGTGCCGCTCTTGTCGCCGCGCGAGACGAAGGGCGCGTTGGCCGCGGCGATCTTCTTCAGCCCCTCCACGATGTCCTTGCCCTTCACGTGGGCCGGATCGTTCTTCGGGCCCACCAGCACGAAATCGTTGTACATCACGGGGTGGCGGCGCGGCGCGAAGCCCTCGGCCACGTACTTCTCCTCGGCGGCGCGGTCGTGCACGAACAGCACGTCGGCGTCGCCGCGCCTGGCCATGTCGATGGCCTGCCCGGTGCCCACCGCCACCACCTTGACGGTGATGCCGCTGGCCTTGGCGAATTCGGGCAGCAGGTGGTTGAACAGGCCCGACTGCTCGGTGGAGGTGGTCGAGGCCATGACCATGGTGGACTGCGCCCAGGCGCCTCCGGCGACGGCGATGGCGACGGCGAAGGCACACAGAAGGCGACGCGTAGTCTTCATCCCAGTTCTCCTTTGACGAACAGTTCGGCCTCGCGCGAGGTCTCCCCCAGCGGGCCGTTGAAGAAGGTGTGCACCGGCAGGTCCGCCAGCACGCGGCCCTGCTCCATGTAGACCACGCGGGTGGCCAGGCGCTTGACCTGCCCCAGGTTGTGGCTGGCGAAGACGAGCGTCATGCCGGCGGAGGCGAAGTCGGCCATCAGCGCCTCGACCTCGCGCTTGGCGTGCGGATCGAGGCTGGCGGTCGGTTCGTCCAGCAGCAGCACGTCGGGCTGCAGCGCCCAGGCGCGCGCGAACGCCACCCGCTGCAGCTGGCCGCCGGAGAGCGCGCGCGCGTTGCGCAGCGCCAGGTTCTCCAGCCCCACGCGGCCGAGGGCCTGCCGGGCCCGCTCGCGCGCCTCGCGCCAGCGCACCCCGCGCAGCCACGGCGCCAGCGCCACGTTGAACAGCACCGAAGCCCGCAGCGCGAACGGCCGCTGGAACACCAGCGCCTGCCGCACGCGCACGTCGCGCACGATCGAGCCGGCCGCCGGCCGCAGGAGGCCGTCCAGCACCCGCAGCAGCGTGCTCTTGCCGCAGCCGTTGGCCCCGATCAGCGCCACGCGTTCACCCGGTGCGATGCGCAGGTCGATGCCGCGCAGGGCGCGCACCGCCCCGTAGCTGAAGTCGAGACCTTTGAGCTGGACCCAGGCGCTCACGCGTTGCCTCCCGCCAGCGCCAGTCCCTCGGTGTGCGCGCCGCGCCAGCGCGCGATGAGCGCGATGGCGGCATTGAGCCCCAGCACCACCGTCAGCAGGATGAGGCCCAGGCCCATCGCGAGCGGCAGGTCGCCCTTGCTGGTCTCCAGCGCGATGGCGGTGGTCATCACGCGGGTGAAGCCTTCGATGTTGCCGCCGACGATCATCACCGCGCCGACCTCGGAGACCGCGCGGCCGAAGCAGGTGAGCAGCACCGTCATCAGCGCATAGCGCTCGTCCAGCGCCAGCAGCAGGCTGCGCAGCGGCCCGCAGGCCCCGAGCGACTGCAGCTGCTCGCCGTTGGCGCGCTCGGCGTCTTCGACCACCTGGCGCGTGAGGGCCGTGCACAAGGGCAGCACCAGCAGCACCTGCGCCACCACCATCGCCTTGAACGAGAACAGCCAGCCCAGGAAGCCGAGCGGACCGCTGCGCGAAAGCAGCAGGTACACCACCAGGCCCACGACCACCGAGGGGATGGCGAGGAAGGTATTCAGCACGGTCACCACCGCGGCGCGGGCAGGGAAGCGCGCCACGGCGAGCCAGCCGCCCAGCATCAGGCCGAAGATGCAGGCCAGGATGCAGGCGACGCCGCTCACCGACAGCGACCGCGCGACGATCTCGAACAACGCCGCGTCGCCCTCCGCGACGAGCTGGAGGGCCCGCGCGAGGCTCTCCTGGAATGTATTCATGGGCCGGGATCCTAGTGCGCTACGGCAGCGGGCGCCCTCGGGTCTTTCGAGTTATGAAGCGGGGTGCATAGGCCCTCTTGCCGCCCTCATCCATACTTGCGTCCATGGACAAGGTGGAACTGCGCTACGACTTCGCCCCGCGGCGGCAGGACGGCTGGGTGCGCAACCCGCTGATGGACCTGCTGCACGCCGTGCGCGAACAGGGTTCCATCTCGGGCGCCGCCCGCGTGCTGGGGCTGTCGTACCGGCACGTCTGGGGCGAGCTGCGGCGCTGGGAAACGCAGCTCGCGCATCCGCTGATCGTGTGGGAGAAGGGGCAGCGGGCGCGGCTCGCGCCCTTCGGCGAGAAGCTGCTGTGGGCCGAACGCCAGGCGCAGGCGCGGCTCGCGCCGCAGATCGAGGCCTTGCATGCCGAACTGGAACGCGCCTTCGCCGTCGCCTTCGACGACGCGGCGCAGGTGCTGACGCTGTACGCCAGCCACGACGATGGCCTGTCGCTGCTGCGCGGCTTCGCCGCGAGCCAGGCGCGGCTGCACCTGGACGTGCGCTTCTGCGGCAGCGTGGACGCGATCACGGCGCTGAACACGGGCCGCTGCACGCTGGCCGGCTTCCACACTTCGCAGCAGCCGGGCCTGGGCAGCGTGACGCAGCACACCTACCAACCGCTGCTGCAGACCGGGCGGCACAAGCTGATCGGATTTGCCGAACGCAGCCAGGGGCTGATGGTGGCGGCCGGCAATCCGCTGCGGCTGGCGTGCCTGGCCGACGTGGTGGGCCGGCGTGCGCGCTTCGTCAACCGGCCGCGCGGCAGCGGCACGCGCCTGTTGTGCGAGGAACTGCTCGCACGCGAGCGGGTGGTGCGCTCCGACCTCGCGGGCTTCGAGCGTGAGGAGCCTTCGCACACCGCGGTGGCACAGGCGGTGGCCTCGGGCAGCGCCGACGCGGGCCTCGGCATCGAGGCGGCCGCGCGGGCCCGCGGACTGGACTTCGTGCCGCTGCTGCAGGAGCGCTATTACCTGGTGTGCCTGAAGGAAGCACTGGAGGAGCCGCCCATCGCGGCGCTGCGGCGGCTGTTGCAGGGCGAAGCCTGGCAGCGCGAGCTGGCGCACCTGCCGGGGTACGCGCCCTGGCGCAGCGGCGAAGTGTTGAGCCTGAAGGCGCAGCTGCCCTGGTGGGATCTGCCGCCCAAGAAACACCGTCGGGCCCGCGCGGGTGCGCCGGTGCCCGGAGAACCTTCCGGATCCGAATAGCTCCGGCTGACGGGTGGCCTCTGGTCCGGCCCGGAGGGGGTTTGTCCGCCTCCGGAAGTAGAGGGGGAGGCACGGCCTTCAGGCCGTGCCGGAGGACATGGAGTGAGGCGGACAAATCCGTCCTGTGCCGGACCGAGGGCAACGAACGCAGCGCGGCATGAACGGCACGATCGACTGTGTCCCGCGCACATCCCGCGATGCGTGAATCAAGCAGCACTGGATTCCCGCCTGCGCGGGAATGACGGAGGAAATGCAGCTCAAACCGCGCAGGTCCTGAACCCCACGAAACCGTCGTCCCGGCC
>NZ_DASSVG010000546.1:0-3757 GCF_035706265.1 Ramlibacter sp.
ACCCGAGCTCGAACAGCTCCTGCGGGTCCACGCCGCCCGAGGCCGGCACGACGTGGCGCGCCCCGGCCATCAGGTGTGGAATGGAATAGATGCCGGCGCCATGCGACATGGGGGCGCCATAGACGATGGCGTCTTCCGCCGCGACGGAATCGACGTCGACGAAGTAGGCCCAGCCCATCACCATGAGATTGCGGCAGGTGATCATCACGCCCTTGGGCCGGCCGGTGGTGCCGCTCGTGTAGAAGAGCCACGCCAGGTCCTCGGCGCGCCGCTCGGCGACCGGCACCGCGCGCCAGTCGTCCACTGGCGCGAGCAGGGCGTCGCACTCGGCCGATTCCACCTCGACCTGCTTCTCCAGACCTGCGAGCGGGCCCGATGCCACATCGGAGGTGACGAAGGCCCACCGCGCCTGGGCGTTCTCGACGATCCATTCGGTCTCGCGCGGATGCAGCTTGGCATTGACCGGCACCACGGCGAGTCCGGCCCACCAGGCGCCCCACAGCAGTTCGAGGTAGCGCGGATGGTTGCGCATGAACAGCACCACGCGGTCGCCTTCGGCCAGGCCTGCCGCGCGCAGCCGCTGCGCCAAGCCCGCGCTCCGGCGCGCCCATTCGTCGAAGGTGGCCCAGGGCGCGGGGCCCGAGTAAATCGCCTGACGCTGCGGGAACTGGCGCGCCTGCCGGATAAGGAGGTGAACAAGCTGCATGGGGGTCAATGTTGACAGGTTGATCGGCATTTCCTAAAGTCGGAAACTAGTTTCTCTTAACGAAACTTGTTCGTCAACACGGGCGCCCCTTCGGGCGTCCATTCCCAAGGAGACATCGGTATGGATCGCCGACAGTTCATGCTCAACTCGGCCGCCCTCACGGCGGCCGCTGCCGCGCCGATGGGCGCACTCGCGCAGGAGACCTTCCCCGGGCGCACGATCCGCGTCGTCGTTCCGTTCGCCCCCGGCGGCACGACGGACGTGTTCGCGCGCCTCTTCACCCAGCATTTCGCCAAGTTCCTGGGCGTGCCCGTCATCGTGGACAACAAGGCGGGCGCGGGCGGGTTGCTGGGCGCGACCGAAGTGCACAAGGCCGCGGCCGACGGCTACACGCTGGCGTTCCAGAGTCCCACTTCGGGCGTGACGGGGCCGCTCACGCGCCGCACACCGCCCTTTGATCCGGTCACGGGCTTCTCGCACATCAGCATCCTCGGCATCACGCCCATCGTGCTGGCCGTGAGCACGCAGTCGGGCATCACCTCGCTGCGCGACCTGGTGGCCAAGGCGCGCAGCACGCCTGGAGGCCTGAGCTATGCCACCGGCGGCACTGGAGGCGGCCCGCACCTGTCGGCCGAACTCTTTCGCACCCGGGCCGGCGGCTTCGAGGCGGTGCACGTGCCCTACAAGGGCGCCGCGCCGGCCGTGCAGGACCTGATCGGCGGCCGCGTGGCCTACATGACGGACACCTTCACGCCGCTGCTGCCGCTGCACAAGGAAGGCCGCATCAGGATCATCTCGGTGTTCGGCGACGCGCGTGCCGAGATCGCGCGCGACGTGCCCACCGCGAAGGAGGAAGGCTTCGATGTCGTCACGCGCATCGCCAACTACCTGTGCGCACCACCAGGCACGCCGGCTGCCCGCCTGGAGGTGCTGTCGCAAGCCGCGCGCAAGGTGATGGCGCTGGACGAAGTGAAGGAGCGCCTGCGCACGCAGGCCTACGTCCCGGTGACCGATTCCACCCCGGCCTCGGCCACCCGCTTCATCGCGGACGAGGTCGCCCTGTGGGGCCCGGTCATCCGCGGCGCCGGCATCGCGCTCGAGTGATACATCAAGGAAGTACATGCTGAGTCTGAAGAACAAGGTGGCCATCGTCACCGGCGCCGGGTCGGTCGGCGCCGGCTGGGGCAATGGCAAGGCGACGGCCACGCTGCTGGCCCGCCAGGGAGCGAAGGTCTTCGCCATCGACAAGAACGAGGCCGCCGCGCGGGAGACGGTGGAGATCATCACGGGCGAGGGCGGCACGGCGGTCGCGCACGTGTGCGACGTCACTTCCAGCGAGCAGGTGAAGGCGGCCGTGCAGGCCTGCGTGGACGCCTTCGGCGGCCTGGACATTCTCGTCAACAACGTCGGCGGCTCGGTGCCCGGCGGCGTGGTGGACATGCCTGAAGAGGTGTGGGACGCGCAGATCGCGTCCAACCTCAATAGCGTCTACCTGCTGTGCAAGCATGCGCTGCCGCACCTGCGGCAGCGGCCGGGCAGCGCCATCGTCAACACGGCGTCGGTGGCGGCCCTGCGCATCATGCAGGGGCGCACCCACAGCGCCTACAGCGCGTCGAAGTATGGCGTCATCGCGCTCTCGCGCTCCATCGCCATCGAGAACGCCAAGCTCGGCGTGCGCTGCAACACGGTGATTCCCGGCCTCATGCTCACGCCCGTGGTGGAGCATCGTCTGGTGGCGCAACTGGGGGCCGAGAACGCGGCCGACCTGATCGCCGCGCGCGACAAGCAGGTGCCCATGGGCAAGGCCGGTGACGCCTGGGACATCGCCCATGCGGTGCTGTTCCTGGTTTCCGACGAGGCCCGCCACATCACGGCCACCGAGCTTCTGGTGGACGGCGGCTACGCTGCTGCGGCGCCTTGAGCGAGGACCTTTGCATGACTCGCATTCCACTCCTGAAGGACGGCGAGATCGCGCCCGGCCCGGTGCTCGAGGCTGTGCACGCGCGCCGCAAGGGCCAGCTGCTGGCGCTTGACAGGCTGCTGCTGCACAGCAGACCGGTGGCCGAAGGCTGGAACTTCATGATGGGAAAGGTGCGCAGCGATCTCGCGCTGGACCCCATGTTGAGGGAACTCGCCATCTGCGCCGTGGCCGTGCACAACCAGGCCCCGTACGAGCTGCTACATCATGCACCACTCTACCTGGAGTACGGGGGCGCGCAGGCGCAGCTGGATGCCTTGAGAGCCGACCCGCTGACTGCGGAAACTTCCCCGCTCTTCGACGCGGCGCAGAGGGCCGTGCTGAGGATGACGCGGGAGAGCACTTGCGATGTGCGGATCGGTGAGGCCACCTTTGCCGAAGTGAAGCGCGTGCTGGGCGAGGACCGGCTGGTGTTCGAGCTGCTGGTGACCGTCGCTTCCTACAACATGGTCTCGCGCGTGCTGGTCGGGGCCGGGCTGCACGAGGAATCATAGGTTGCGGCAACGCCCCGGCTTTGTGGTCCGGCCAGGAGCTGCGGCGTTGCCCCGCCGCTGAAGGAACACAAGTCACGAAACCACCTCTTACGCAGCAATCGGTCTAAGTGTTCCTTCGCATCACCAGCGCCAGGCCGCAGCGCCTGGCCTTAAGCCGCTATGCATACCGTATGCCGGGCGCCGAGTCCCTGTCTTTTGGCCCGCCTACGCCGGCACCTCCGCCCTTCGCATCCGCAAGGCCCTGAGCACCGGCGGCACGAACCACACCAGCAGCGTCACCACGGCCAGCCCCGCGGCGATCGGGCGCTCGACGAAGGCCGACAGGCTGCCGTTGGACTTGATCATGGAGGTGATGAAGTTCTCCTCCAGCATCCCGCCCAGCACCACGCCGAGGATCGCCGGCGCGATCGGGAAGCGGTTGGCTTCCAGCACGTAGGCCACGATGCCGGCGACCAGCATCACGCTCACCTCGAACAGGGAGTTGTTGATCGCGAAGGTGCCGACGATGCAGAACAGCAGGATCAGCGGCATCAGGATGTTGCGCGGCACCTTCAGGATGCGCTTGGCGACCTTGATGCA
>NZ_DASSVG010000547.1:0-10099 GCF_035706265.1 Ramlibacter sp.
GTGGCGCAGCCGATTGAGGCGGCTGCGCTCCAGTTCGGCCTGGCGCTGCTTGAAGCCGTATTCGGCCAGGATGATCGGCGAGGGGTCGACGATCATCACGCCGGTGTCGCCGTCGATGATCACCCAGTCGTCCTGCCGCACCAGGTTGCTGGCCGCGCGGGCGCCGACCACGGCGGGGATGTCCAGGCTGCGCGCCACGATCGCGGTGTGCGAGGTCTTGCCGCCCACGTCGGTGACGAAGCCGGCGAACACGCTCTGCTTGAACTGCAGCATGTCCGCCGGCGAGAGGTCGTGCGCCACCAGCACCAGCGGCACGTCCACGCTTTCGTCGAGCAGCAGGTCCTGCTGCGTCTTGCGGCGCGCCGCCGGCGGCTTGGCCACCGGGGAGGCCATGCCCTTCATGTGGCGCAGGATGCGCTCGGCCACCTGCTCCAGGTCGGCCTTGCGCTCGCGCAGGTAATCGTCCTCCATGTCGTCGAACTGGCGCGACAGCACTTCGAGCTGCGTGGTGAGCGCCCATTCGGCGTTGTAGAGACGGTCGACGATCCAGTGCTTGACGCCCTCGATCAGCTCCTCATCCTGCAGCAGCATCAGGTGCACGTCCAGCAGGGCGGAGAGTTCGTGCGGTGCTTCCTTCGGGCCCAGGGTGGCGATGGTCTGCTGCAGGCGGTGGATTTCGTCCACCACCGCGTTGCGGCCGACGCGGATGCGCTCGATCTCGGCCTCCACCTGGTCCGGCTGGATGAAGTAGTGGACGACGTCGGCGCGGCCGGAGCCGGTCACCACCGCGCGCCCGATGGCGATGCCCCGGGCGACGGCGATGCCGTGGACGGAGAAGGTCATTCCCCCTCTCCGAACTTGTCGGCGATCAGGGCCAGCATCGCGTCCATGGCCTCCTGCTCCTTGGGGCCGTTGGTCTCGAGCGTGATCTCGGCGCCCAGGCCGGCCGCCAGCATCATCACGCCCATGATGCTCTTGCCGTTGACGCGCCGCTCGCCACGGCTGATCCAGACCTCGCACGGGTAGCTGCCCGCCAGCTTGGTGAGCTTGGCCGAGGCGCGCGCGTGCAGGCCGAGCTTATTGCTGATGGTCGTGGTGGTCTTGATCATGGTTGCGTTGTGGCTGCTGCTGCGGCGCCGTGATCGCCACCTGCATCACCCCCTGGGTGCCGCCGATCACCGCGCGCGACACCAGCGTGTCCAGCGGCTCGTGGCGGTAGCTCACGGCGCGCAGCAGCATCGGCAGGTTCACGCCCGTGATCAGGCGCGAGGCGATGCCGTCGACGAGCTTCTGCGCGACGTTGCTGGGGGTGGCGCCGAAGATGTCGGTCAGCACGAGGATGCCCTGCACGTTGCCGGCCGCCGCGAGCTGCTCCATCGCGATGCGCGCCGCCGCCAGCGTCTCGTCCGGCGAGAGGTTCGGCTGCACGTCGATCGCCGTCACCGCCGCCCCGCAGTCGGGGAACACGTGCAGTGCGCACTGCCGCAGGGCGTTGGCCAGCGGCGCGTGGGCGATCAGCAGGATGGCATTCATGGGCTCTGCCGCCGATTATGGCTGTGGCCCCACAGGAACCATGCGTAGGACAGCATGCAGCAGGCCAGGAAGATGGCGAAGGCGAAGCGAAATGCCGACACTTCGCCGACCCCCAGGGCGCCGAAGCCGTCCACCAGCAGGCCGATGCCCCACTGGATCACGAACACGCCGAGGAAGATCAGCAGGTTGAACGCCGACAGCGCCCGGCCGGCCACGGCGGCGGGGAAGTGCATGCCGACCGCCGGCTGCGCCAGCGAGACGAACGTGGCGCTCACGCAGTACACGGCGAGCAGGCCGGCGCCGGCGGCGGGGCCGGCCACGATCAGGGCCGCCGTGGCCGCGAAGTGCAGCGGCACGCCCCAGGCGATCAGCCGGTCGACGTGCACGCCGCGGCGCTGCAGCCAGGGGGTGATCCAGCCCCAGCTCCAGAAGGCGGCCAGCATGCTCAGGTTGATCGTGAACAGCCCGCCGGCCGACGCGACCGGGTCATAGCCAGCCACGCGGATCATCCAGGGCCCGGCCCACAGCGTCCGCACCGCGATCAGGCCGCCGTAGACGACGAAGCCGAGCGGCGCCATCTGCCAGAAATAGGCACTGCGCCAGACCTCGCGGTAGCTGGCCCGCGCCCCGCCGGCCGGGGCGGCGGACTGCCAGCCCGGCACCACCAGGGCGAGGACGACCATGGAGACGCCCAGCAGCAGCGCCAGGCCCCAGAACAGCGGCCGCCAGCCGGCCAGCGGCAGCAGCCACTGCACCGGGAGGGTCGAGGCCAGCATGCCCAGCGAGCCCGTCATCAGCATCCAGGAGTTGGTGCGCAGCTGGGTGGCCGGTGAGAACCAGCGCCGGTAGCCGGTGAGCGGCGCCATCAGGCAGGCGCCCAGGCCCGCGCCGCACAGGAAGCGCGCCGCCAGCAGGGTGTGGAAGCTCTCCGCCAGCGCGAAGGCGGCGCAGCCCAGCACCGCCAGCACCATGAACCAGAGCAGCACCTTCTTCGGCCCGTGCCGGTCCAGCCAGGTGCCCAGCGGCAGCTGCAGGGACGCGAAGCCCAGGAAGTAGCCGCCCGCCAGCAGGCCGAGGTCGCGCGCGTGCAGGTGGAACTCCTGCGTCAGCGTGGGCGACAGCGTGGCCGTGACGGCCCGCAGCAGGGCCGCGAAGAAGTAGGTGAATGCGAACGCGAGGAAGATGGCCACCACCTGGCGGCCCGGGAGCAGGGACATGGGATCGTTCTTGGATGCGGCCGCGGCCTCTGCCGGACCGCCGGGCGCATTATCGGTTTCCCGATAATGGCGGCATGAATGCTCTCGATGGAATCCGCGTGCTCGACCTCTCGCGCGTGCTGGCCGGCCCCTGGTGCACGCAGACGCTCGCGGACCTGGGCGCCGACGTGATCAAGATCGAACGGCCCGGCACGGGCGACGACACGCGCAGCTGGGGCCCGCCCTTCCTGAAGGACCGCGAAGGCCAGGACACGCGCGAGGCCGCCTACTACCTGGGCACCAACCGCAACAAGCGCTCGGTCACCTGCGACATCGCGCGCCCCGAAGGCCAGGCCCTGGTCCGCGAACTCGCCCGGCACTGCCACGTCTTCGTGGAGAACTTCAAGGTCGGCGACATGGCGCGCTACGGCCTCGACTACGCGTCGCTGAAGGCGGTGAACCCGGCCCTCGTCTACTGCAGCGTCACGGGCTTCGGCCAGACCGGGCCCTACCGCGAGCGCGCCGGCTATGACTACGCGATCCAGGGCATGGGCGGCCTCATGAGCATCACCGGCGAGCGCGACGACCTCGGCGGCGGCCCGCAGAAGGTGGGCGTGGCGGTGGCGGACCTCTTCACCGGCATGTATTCCACCGTCGGCATCCTGGCCGCCCTGCGCCACGCCGAGCGCACCGGCGAGGGCCAGCACCTGGACATGGCCCTGCTGGACGTGCAGGCGGCGATGCTCGCCAACCTGGGCGCCAACTACCTCGTGAGCGGCAAGGTGCCGCAGCGCGCCGGCAACGCGCACCAGAACATCGTGCCCTACCAGGTGTTCGAGGTGGCGCCGACGGCCGACGGCCGCAAGGACCACATCATCCTGGCCGTGGGCAACGACGGCCAGTACGCCAAGTTCTGCCAGGTGGCCGGCCGGCCCGAGCTGGCGAGCGACCCGCGCTTCGCCCGCAACCAGGACCGCGTGCGCAACCGCGCGATCCTGGTGCCGATCCTCGAGCCGGTGATGAAGTCGCGGCGCAAGGCCGACTGGCTGGCGGCGCTGGAGGCGGCCAAGGTGCCGTGCGGCGCGATCAACGACATCGGCGAGGTGTTCGCCGATCCGCACGTGCGGGAGCGCGGCATGGTGCACCAGTGGGAGCATCCGCTGTCGGGGCCGCTGAACCTGGTGGCCAGCCCCCTGAAGCTCAGTGGCACGCCCGTGCGCACGGAGCTGCCGCCGCCCCTGCTGGGCCAGCACACCGAGCAGGTGCTGGGCGAGGTCCTGGGCTGGGGCGAGGACCGGATCCGCGAACTGCGTGAGAAGGAGGTGATCTGATGGCGAACTTCGTCCTCGTGCACGGCGCCTGGCACGGCGCCTGGGCCTGGCGCCGGGTGGTCGACGCGCTGCATGCGCAGGGCCACCGCGCGCTCGCGGTGTGCCTCACGGGCGTGGGCGAGCGGGTGCACCTGATGTCCTCGCTCATCACGCTGGAGACGCACATCGACGACGTGGCCAACACGATCGAGGCGGAGGAACTGCAGGACGCGGTGCTGGTCGTGCACTCCTATGCCGGCATGATCGGCACGGCGGTGGCCGACCGCATGCCGCAGCGGCTGAAGCACCTGGTCTACGTCGACGCGGTGGTGCCGCGGCCGGGCGAGAGCTGGAGCAGCACGCACGCCAGTGCGACGCGCGAGGCCCGGCTGGCGGCCGCCCAGGCGTCGCCGGACTTCGCCTTCCCGGCGCCCGACCCTTCCGTCTTCGGGCTGGCGGCCGAGGACCACGCGTGGGTGCAGCGCCGGCAGACGCCCCACCCCGGCCACACCTACCAGGCGCCGCTGCAGTTCGACCCGAAGCGGGTGGCCGGCGTGCCGCGCACCTTCGTGGACTGCGTACAGCCGCGGCTGGGCACGATCGACTCGATCCGGCCGCGGGTGCGCGACGCCGGCTTCTGGGACGGTGCCTGGACGGGCGGCGGCGGCATCCGCGTGGTCGAGCTGGCGACCGGCCACGACCCGATGATCAGCGCCCCGCAGGAGCTGGTGCGGGTGCTGCTGGATTGCGCCTGATCAGGCGCGGGCTTGCCGCTTGGTCCAGAATAGGCCCATGGCACGCAGGCAATGGATCCTCGGGGCGGCGGCGGTGGCGATCGCGGCCGCGGGCGCGTTCTTCGTGGTGGGCGGCACCGAGGCGGCGCCGCAGACCACCTTCGTGCTGCTGGACGGCTCGAAGCAGACGACGGCGGACCTGAAGGGCAAGGTGGCGCTGGTGAACTTCTGGGCCACGAGCTGCGTGACCTGCGTGGCGGAGATGCCGAAGATGGTCTCCACCTACGACAAGTACCACGCCAAGGGCTACGAGCACGTGGGCGTGGCCATGAGCTACGACCCGCCCAGCTACGTGGTGAACTACACCGAGACGCGCAAGCTGCCGTTCAAGGTGGCGATCGACAACACCGGTGCGGTGGCGAAGGCCTGGGGCGACGTGCAGCTCACGCCCACTTCCTACCTGGTGAACAGGAAGGGCGAGATCGTCAAGCGCTATGTCGGCGAGCCCAACTTCGCCGAGCTGCACCGGTTGATCGAGAAGCTGCTGGCGGAATCGTGATCGTCTTTGTCACCCCCGCGCAGGCGGGGGCCCAGAGAAGCAAAAGCGGCCGACGGCCGCTTTTGCTTTGGAAGCCCTGGATTCCCGGCTGCGCGGGAATGACGATCGTCCCACTCACTTGTTGCGGAAGTCGTCGTGGCAGCCCTTGCACGTCTTGGCCGTCTCGCCGAACTGCGCCTTCAGGGTGTCCAGGTTGTTGGTCTTGGCGGCGGCGGCCAGCTTCGGGGCCTCGGCCTGCAGGCGCTCGGAGGCCTGCTTGAACTTGGCCTGCTCGGTGTAGATCTCGGGCTTGGCCTTGGTCTCCGTGACCTTCTCCGTGCTGGGCTGGAAACCCGGCCAGGGCAGGTGGGACATCGTGGCCACGATGTCGGCACTGGCCGCGGCGGCGGCCGGATCGTACGGCGCCTTGCCGTTGACCATGGCGCCGATGCGGCCGAAGTTCTGGCCCATGATGAACATGGCGCTCTGGCGGTACTTCACCGCGTCTTCGGGCTTGGCGAACTGGGCCGAGGCCGGGGCGGCGAGGGTGAACGCTGCGGCGGCGACGGCAAGAGTGGCGACAACTTTCATCGGTTCTTCTCCGTTGGTTAAAGTGGCGGTTGCCACAGCGGCAGACCCGCACGCCGTGAAAAAAGTTCGCGCGGGAACTCGCCAGTGCGGGAATCTACTAAGCGGCTGAAGCCGGTGCATCCGGCTTTACGCCTAGCAACGAGGACGAACAGGAGACCCATGCCTCATCGCATCCGCGTCTGGGACCTGCCCACGCGTTTATTCCATTGGTTACTCGTTGGTTGCGTCGTCGCCCTCGTGGTCACGGCCAAGGTGGGGGGCAACGCCACCGAGTGGCACGCGCGCATCGGCCACGCGGTGCTGGCGCTGCTGCTGTTCCGCCTGGTGTGGGGCTTCGTCGGCGGGCACTGGTCGCGCTTCGGCTCCTTCCTCTATGCGCCGGGCAGCGTGAAGGCCTACCTGGCCGGCCGGGCGCACCCGGACCACCTGGTGGGGCACAGCCCGCTCGGCGCGGGCGCGGTGTTCGCGATGCTCGCGGTGCTGCTGGCGCAGGCCGGCACCGGCCTGTTCGTCGACGACGAGGCCGGCTTCACGGGGCCGCTCAATCGCTTCGTCTCCACCGCGCGCGGGCTGGCGCTGACCTCGTACCACCGCACCGTGGGCCAGTGGCTGCTGTTCGCGCTGGTGGCGCTGCACATCGCAGCCATCGTGTTCTACGAGCGGCGCAGGCGCCAAGCCCTGGTGCGGCCGATGATCACCGGCGACAAGGAGCTCGCGCACCAGGCGCCTGCCGCCCGGGATGACGCCGCTTCGCGCACCCTGGCGGCAGCCGTGGCGCTGGCCTGCGCCGGCCTGGCGGCCTGGGTTTCCCGCCTAGGATAAGTTCGTAAAGCCAGGCCACGGCGGGCCGGTAAAATGGGCCGTCCATGGACTAGCTTTCAGGACTTTGGATACTGCCCCTTTACCGGTCATCGAACTGACCACCCCCGCGGGGCGCGAACTCGAAGACGTGCGCGCCATCTTCCGCGAATACGCGGCCGGCCTCGGCGTCGACCTGTGCTTCCAGAACTTCGACGAGGAGCTGGCCACCCTGCCGGGCGAGTACGCGCCCCCGCGCGGCGCCTTGTTCCTGGCGCGCGTCGACGGCGAAGTGGCGGGCTGCTGCGCGCTGCGCCCGATGGACAGCACGGACTATCCCAATGCGGCGGAGATGAAGCGCCTGTACGTGCGTCGGGCCTTCCGCGGCTTCGGCCTCGGCCGCCAGCTGGCGGAGGCGGCCCTCGACGCGGCGCGCCGCGAGGGCTACGACTGCGTGCTGCTGGACACGCTGGACGACATGGAGGCGGCCCGGGCGCTGTACGAGGAGCTCGGCTTCGAGGAGATCCCGCCGTACTACCACAACCCGATTCCGGGGGCGCACTACCTCAAGGCCGATCTCTGGGTGAGCGCGCCGGCGCCCTTGAGCAGCCGCTGCTGACCCTCTTGGCTCCCTCCCCCTCTGGGGGAGGGTGAGATACCTCAGCCTTTCAGCTGCGACAGCATCGTCCCCGCGTCGCTCACCTCGAACTTGCCGGGGCCCTCGACGTTCAGGCTGGCCACCTTGCCGTCCTTCACCAGCATCGAATACCGGTTGCTGCGCACGCCCATGCCGCGGCCGGTGAGGTCCAGGGTCAGGCCCGCGGCCTTGGCGAAGTCGGCGCTGCCGTCGGCCAGCATGCGCACCTTGCCGGCGCTCTTCTGCTCGCGCGCCCAGGCGCCCATCACGAAGGCATCGTTGACGCTCAGGCACCAGATCTCGTCGACGCCGGCCTTCTTCAGCTCGTCGAACTTCTCCACGTAGCCCGGCACGTGCTTGGCGGAGCACGTCGGCGTGAAGGCCCCCGGCAGCGCGAACAGGGCGATGGTCTTGCCCTTGGCGGCCTCGCGCACCTTCACCGGGTTCGGGCCGATCGAGCAGCCCTCGCCTTCGACTTCCGAGTATTCCTGCAGGGTGACGTCAGGGAGTTGGTCGCCGACCTGGATCATGTGTCTCTCCTCGTGAAAAATGAACGGACAAAACAAAACGGCCCACGATTGTGGGCCGTTTTGCGGGTGCCTGCAGGCTGGGGACTTAGACCAGCTGCGCCTTCTCGACCAGGCGGGTCGCGACCCAGTTCTTGGTCTTGGAAAGCGGGCGGCTTTCCTGGATTTCCACCACGTCGCCGGTGTGGAACTCGCCGTTCTCGTCGTGCGCGTGGTACTTGCTCGACTTGATGACGATCTTGCCGTAGATGGGGTGCTTCACACGGCGCTCGACCAGCACGGTCACGGTCTTGGCACGCTTGTCGCTCACCACCTTGCCGACGAGAGTGCGCTTGAGGGAGGTTTTCGCTTCCGTCATGTTCACTCCTTGGTCGACTTGGCGGCGTCAGTGGAGCCACCTTCGGTGGCGGCACGCTTCTGCGCCAGGATGGTCTTGGCGCGGGCGATGTCACGGCGCGTGGAACGCAGCGTGGCGGTGTTGTTGAGCTGTTGCGTGGCCTTCTGCATGCGCAGGCCGAAATGGGCCTTCTGCAGCGACTTCACTTCGGCCTCGAGGCCGGCGACGTCCTTCTCGCGGAGATCCTTGGCTTTCACGGTCATGGTGTTCTCCTTACGCGCCGATCATGCGGGTGACGAACGTGGTGCGCAGCGGCAGCTTGGCGGCAGCCAGGCGGAACGCTTCGCGCGCGAGTTCCTCGGGCACGCCGACGATCTCGAACACGATCTTGCCCGGCTGGATCTCGGCCACGTAGTACTCCGGGTTGCCCTTGCCGTTGCCCATGCGGACCTCGGCAGGCTTCTGGGAGATCGGCTTGTCCGGGAACACGCGGATCCAGATGCGGCCGCCACGCTTCACGTGACGGGAGATCGCGCGACGCGCGGCCTCGATCTGGCGGGCGGTCAGGCGGCCGCGGTCGGTGCACTTCAGGCCGAAGTCGCCGAACGCCACGGAGTTGCCGGTGGTGGCAATGCCCGTGTTGCGGCCTTTTTGCTCTTTGCGGAATTTGCGGCGAGCAGGTTGCAGCATTTCTTCTCTCCTTTACCGTCGGGTCAGCGCTTGCTGCCCGGCGCGGGAACGCGCTTAACGGTAGATTTCGGGGCTTCCGCCCCTGCGGTTGCTTCGGCGGGCTTGTCGCTGCCTTCGGTGGGGGCGACGTTGGTCGCACCGGCGTCGCGGCGCGGGCCACGGCCGCCACCGCCACGGCGATCGCCGCCGGGGCCGCCACGGCGGTCGCCGTCGCGGCGCGGGCCACGCGGGCCACGGCGCTCTTCGCCTTCGGGACGCGGCGTGGAGTCGAGCGACGGCAGGTCGGTGCGACCCAGCGTGTCACCCTTGTAGACCCACACCTTGACACCGATGACGCCGTAGGTGGTCTTGGCTTCGGAGAAGCCGTAGTCGATGTCGGCGCGCAGCGTGTGCAGCGGCACGCGGCCTTCGCGGTACCACTCGGTGCGGGCGATCTCGATGCCGTTCAGGCGGCCCGACGACATGATCTTGATGCCCTGGGCGCCGAGGCGCATGGCGTTCTGCATCGCGCGCTTCATCGCGCGGCGGAACATGATGCGCTTCTCGAGCTGCTGGGTGATCGAGTCGGCGATCAGCTGGGCATCGACTTCGGGCTTGCGCACTTCCTCGATGTTCACCGCGACCGGCACACCCAGGCGGGTGGCGAGTTCCTTCTTCAGGTTCTCGATGTCCTCGCCCTTCTTGCCGATCACCACGCCCGGGCGGGCGGAGTAGATCGTGATGCGGGCGTTCTTGGCCGGACGCTCGATCAGCACGCGGGAGACAGCGGCGTTCTTCAGCTTGGACTTCAGGTAGTCGCGGACCTTGATGTCCTCGCCCAGCATGTTGGCGAAGTCGCGGTTGTTCGCGTACCAGCGGCTGTTCCAGCTGCGCGTGACGGCCAGGCGGAAGCCGGTCGGATGGATCTTCTGTCCCATAGTCTTCCTTAGTTCCCGACGGTCACGTACACGTGGCACGTGCCCTTGCTGATGCGGTTGCCGCGGCCCTTGGCGCGCGCCGTGAAGCGCTTCAGCACGGTGCCCTGCTCCACGTAGATGCTCTTCACGCTCAGCTCGTCGATGTCCACACCGTCGTTGTGCTCGGCGTTCGCGATCGCGGACTCCAGCACCTTCTTGACGATGACGGCACCCTTCTTCTGGGTGAAGTTCAGGATGTTGAGGGCCTGGTCCACCTTCTTGCCGCGGATCAGGTCGGCGACGAGGCGGCCC
>NZ_DASSVG010000548.1:0-4018 GCF_035706265.1 Ramlibacter sp.
CTTGCCCTCGTGGCTGCGGGCGCGCTGGGCGAAGATCTCCAGGATCAGGAGCGTGCGGTCGTTGACCGGCAGCCCCAGGTGGCGCTCCAGGTTGCGCTGCTGCGCCGGGCTCAGGGCCTGGTCGAACAGGATCTCGCTGGCGCCCGTTTCCTCGGCCAGCTGCTTGATCTCGTCGGCCTTGCCGCGCCCCACGAACAGGGCGGCGTCGGGCGCCTTGCGCCGGGCGGTCACCCGCGCCACCGGCTCCATGCCGGCGGTCTGGGCGAGTTGGCCCAGTTCCTCGAGGTCGGAGTCGAAATGCGGCAAGCCCAGGTCCACCCCCACCAGGATGGTGGCGGCGGCCGGACGTTCGGAAGATGCGGTCAAACCGGCGTAGGACGGAAGGTGGGCCCGCAGGGGCGGGCCTGGATGCGGTTCGGACTCAGCTTGCGGCGCCTTCCCCGGTCTCGGCCGGCGAGAAGTTCACGGCCCGGCCCGGAACGATGGTGGAGATCGCGTGCTTGTAGACCATTTGCGTGACGGTGTTGCGAAGCAGCACCACGTACTGGTCGAAGGATTCGATCTGGCCCTGGAGCTTGATGCCGTTGACCAGGTAAATGGACACCGGAACGTGCTCTCGACGCAGGGTGTTCAGGAAGGGGTCTTGTAGTAGCTGCCCTTTGTTGCTCACGATATTCTCCGTGTTTCCGGTGTTGTTGGAGATTGCACATTACCACAGCAAGGACGCTGGGCGCTCAATCCCGGGCTGTCCAGTTGCAGCCGTTCGGGAAGTTTTCAAGGCCGGCGGGCCGCCGGGAGCCCTATTCCTTGTCGGCGTAGGGATTCCTGGAAGTGCGCATCTCGATGCGCAGCGGGGTTCCGACCAGATTGAACTCCTTGCGGAACCGCCCTTCCAGGAAGCGCTTGTAAGCGTCGGTCACGTGCTCGAGGGAATTCCCGTGCACCACGATCACCGGCGGGTTCATGCCGCCCTGGTGGGCATAGCGCAGCTTGGGGCGGAACATGCCCGAGCGCTTGGGCGACTGGAACTGCACCGCCTCGTGCACCAGCCGGGTCAGCACCGGCGTCGTCATCTTGATCATCGCCGACTTGTAGGCCTGGGCGATCGAGCCCCACACCGGGCCCAGGCCCTGGCGCTTGGCGGCGGAGATGAAGTGCAGGTCGGCGAACTTCAGGAAGGCGAGGCGCTGCTCCACCTGGCGCCGCAGCAGCTCGCGCTGGTAGTCGTCCACCGCGTCCCACTTGTTGACGGCCAGCACCACGGCGCGGCCGCTTTCCAGGATGTAGCCGGCGATGTGGGCGTCCTGGTCGGTCACGCCCTGGGTGGCGTCCAGCAGCAGCAGCACCACGTTGGCCGATTCGATCGCCTGCAGGGTCTTGACCACCGAGAACTTCTCGATCGCCTCGAACACCTTGCCCTTGCGGCGCAGGCCGGCGGTGTCGATGAGCTCGAACTTCTGGCCGTTGCGCTCGAACGGCACCGAAATCGCGTCGCGCGTGGTGCCAGGCAGGTCGAAGGCGACCAGCCGCTCCTCGCCCAGCCAGGCGTTGATCAGGGTCGACTTGCCCACGTTGGGGCGGCCCGCCACGGCCAGCTTGATGATGCCGCTCTGCTGCTCCGCGGCGCCTTCCTCCTCCTCGGGGAGGTTGAGCGGCTCGAAGGCGATGTCCACCAGGCTGCGGATGCCCTGGCCGTGGGCGGCGGAGACCGGGTGCACCTCGCCCAGGCCGAGCTCGTAGAACTCGGCCAGCTGCGCGCCTTCCTGCATGCCTTCGGCCTTGTTGGCGGCCAGCACCGTGGGCTTGCCCAGCTTGCGCAGGTAGTTGGCGATGTCGTGGTCCTGCGCCGAGAGGCCGGCGCGGGCGTCGACCACGAACACCACCACGTCGGCTTCGGCCACGGCCTGCTGCGTCTGCCGGGCCATCTCCTTGTAGATGCCCTGCTCCGCGGTCGGCTCGAAGCCGCCGGTGTCGATGACGATGAACTCGTAGCGGCCGTGCCTCGCGTTGCCGTAGTGGCGGTCGCGCGTGAGGCCGGCGAAATCGGCCACGATGGCATCGCGCGACTTGGTCAGCCGGTTGAACAGCGTCGATTTGCCGACGTTGGGGCGGCCCACCAGGGCCATCACCGGCTTCATTCTTCAGATCCCTTTACTGCGGCACGAAGCCGTAGACGTTGCCGTCGCGGGTGACGACCACCAGCGTGTTGCCGGCCGCCACCGGCGCGGCGGCGACGGCGCTGCCGTCGGTGGCCAGGCGGTGCAGCAGCGTACCGTCCTCGCGCGAGAGCAGGTGCACGAAGCCGAAGGCGTCGCCCACCACCACCGCCCGGCCCAGCGCCAGCGGCGTGCCGAGGCCGCGGTGCAGCAGCTTGTCGTTGGTCCAGCCGCGCTGGCCGTCGCTGCGGCGCCAGGAGACCACCTTGCCGTCGGTCTCGGTGCCGAACACGCTGGCGGCGTCGCCATGCACGCCTTCCGAGCCGTTGGCGCGCTGGGTCCAGACCACGGCGCCGCGGGTGGTGTCGACGCAGCCCACCGCCGCCTGGAAGGCGCGGGCACAGACCGTATCGCCCACGCGGCTGACGCGGCCCACCAGGTCCACCAGCCGCTCGATGTCGTTGATGCCGCGCGCGGTGGCGATCGGCGCCTCCCAGCGCACGCTGCCGTTCAAGGGGTTCAGGCCCGCGAGGCGGCCGCCCTGCCCCACCACCAGCGTGTCGCCCACGGCCAGGATCACGCCTTCCTGGCGCAGCACCAGCGGCTCGCCCTGGCGCTGCTGCGACCACAGGCGGCGGCCGGTGCCGCCGTCGAAGGCGGAGACGGAGCGGTCGCCGCCCAGCACGAACACGCGCGCCCCGGCCACCAGCGGCGCCGTGTACGACAGCGCGCCGAGCTTCTGGCGCCAGACTTCCTTGCCGCTCACCAGGGCGACCAGGTCGTTGTTGCGGGTGATCACGGCGGCGGTGCTGCCGTCGAAGCCCACACCGGCGGCCAGCGGCGCGCCGGCGCTGCCGCGCCACTGCTCGCGGCCCGTGGTGGCATCGAATGCGGCCACGGTGCCGTCGCTGGCCGCCGCCACGGCGACGTTGCCGTCGACGGCCACCACCAGCGGGAAATCGATCCGGCCGATCCTGGCATTCCAGGCCTGGCGCACGGCGATCAGGTTGGGATCGGGCTGCAGTTCGGCCGGTTTCGGCTTTTCCGGCCCGCCCACGAAGGGCAGCGCGTTCAGGACGGAGCAGCCGGCCAGCAGCACGGCCGCGCCGCCCGCCAGCGCGGCGCGCAGGAGGCGCTGCCCCCTCATGACTTGGCGGTCTCCGCGGGCTTGAGCGTCTGCACGTCCACGCCGAGCGCGGTGAGCTTCACCTCCACCAGGGGGCGGTACTGGGAATCGGCGCCGAAGGCCTGCCAGGCCTTCATGTATTCCAGCTTGGCCTGTTCCTTGTTGCCCTGCAGGTTGTAGATGTCGCCGCGGCGGTCGGCGGCGAGCGCCTCGAACTCGCGCGGGACGCCGGAATTGAGCTGCTTGAGGGCGCCGTCGTAGTCCTTGGCCTCGACCAGCAGCGCGGCCAGGCGCAGCTTCGCCACCGCCTGCAGGCCTTCGTCGTTCGCGTCCTCGGCCACCCATTGCAGCGCCGACTTCGCCGCGTCGGGCTTGCCCCGCTCCGCCAGCACGCGGCCGGCGATCAGGCCGGCCTGCTGCGCGTAGGCGGTGCGCCCGTACTTGTCCTTGATGTCCTTGAAGGCCTGCTCCACCCGGGCGGCGTCGCCCGCGGCACCGGCGCGGTCCACCTCGTCGAAGAGGAAGGAGGCCTGCGCGGCCTGGCGCCGCTCCCAGTACTGCCAGCCGTTGTAGGCGGCGATGGAGCCGAACACGACGATCAGGATCCAGGTGATCGCGTTGCCGTACTGGTTCCAGTAGTGCTTGAGCTGGTCAAGCTGTTCCTGTTCTTCGAGGTCTAGGTGTCTGGCCATGGTGTGCTGTACTGTGCGAGTTGGATTGTAGGCTGGCGCTGAGC
>NZ_DASSVG010000549.1:0-6321 GCF_035706265.1 Ramlibacter sp.
ACCGCCGCCAGCCTGGACGGCTTCATTGCCACCGAGAACGATTCCCTGGAGTGGCTGTTCCCGCTCGGCGACATCAACGAGACCAGCTATCCCGCCTTCATCCGCGAGGTGGGCGCGCTGGCGATGGGCTCGGCCACCTACGAGTGGATGCTGCGGCACGTGATCCGCCCCGGCAGCGAGACGCCCGGCGCCTGGCCCTACACGCAGCCGGCGTGGGTGTTCAGCTCGCGCGCGCTGCCGCCGGTGCCGGGGGCTTCGATCCGCTTCGTGCGCGGCGACGTGCGCGCCGTGCACGAGGAGATGCGCGCCGCGGCGCGCGAGAAGAACATCTGGCTGGTGGGCGGCGGGGCGCTGGTGGGACAGTTCCACGACGCCGGGCTGCTCGACGAGATCATCGTGCAGGTGGGCTCGGTGACGCTGGGCGCCGGCAAGCCGCTGCTGCCGCGGCGCATCGTCTCGCCCTCGCTGCGTCTCGTCTCCGCCCGGGCCTTCGGCGAGGGCTTCGCCGAGTTGCGCTACGAAGTGCGGCGCGCGGCGGCGCACCACTGAGCGCGGCTCACTGCAGCGCGTTCGTCAGGTCACCCATCCTCGCCCGCACTCCGGGCAGCGGCTCCAGGCCGAAGCGTTCGGTGATGAACTTCAGGATCGACGTCGTGTCGTAGGGCGTCGAATCGACGAAGCCGCGCTTCACCGTCGGCCCGACCAGGATGGTCGGGATGCGCGAGCCGGGCCCGAAGCGGTCGCCCCAGCCGGGGCCGGTGGGCGGCGGCACGTGGTCCCAGAAGCCGCCGTTCTCGTCGTAGGTGACGATCACCAGCATGTCCTTCCACTGCGGACTCGTGCGCAGCCGCTGGAGAACTTCGGCGATGTGCGCGTCGCCGGTCATGATGTCGGTGTAGGCGGGATGCTGCGTGTTCACCCCGGCGGGCTTGTAGAAGCTCACCGGCGGCAGCGTGCCGGCCGTGATCGCGCGCAGGAAGTCCTCGCCGTCCTTCAGGTGCCGGGCGCGGTCGGCCGTCCCGGGCGCGAAGCGGGCGTAGTAGTTGAAGGGCTGGTGGTGCGGCTGGAAGTTCGGCGAGCCGGCGGGCCCGCGCGTATAGATCACGCTGCGGCGCACGTCCGGCGGCTGCATGCCGTCGGCCACGGCGGCGTTCCAGGCGCCGGCGTACCAGGCCCAGTCGATGCCCCTGGCGCTGAGCGTGTCGCCGATGGTGCGGGCCGTCTGCGGCGGCAGCGGGCGGCTCGTCGCAGTGCCGGCCGGATCGGCATGCGTGAGCGGCCCGGTCGCGGCTGGCCGGATGCCGCTCGGCTGCCAGGGCGGCTGGGTCGTGTTGACGGACCAGCCGTCCGGCGTGACCGCCACGCCGGCCCCGCTGACCACCTCCACCGCGCCTTCGCGCGCCGAGGGCGAGCCGGGGCGCCGCTCCAGCCGGCCTTGGGCATCGAGCCGGATGCGCATGTGCGGCGGCGCGTCCGGGTCGCGCGGGGTGCAGGCGCAGATGAGCCAGTGGTGGTTGAGGTAGGAGCCGCCGAAGGCGCCCATGAAGAAGTTGTCGGCCAGCGTGTACTCCCGCGCCCACTGCCACACCTTCATCACGCTGCCGTCGTAGTAGCCCATGGTGTAGCCGCCGACGGTGGACATGGCCGCGAACCTGTCGTTGCGCCCGCCGTCGATCTGCTCGATGTGGTGGAAGAAGGCGTGAGTGGGGCTGAGCAGGCTCTCGGTGGGCGGCTTGTCCACCGGCGGGGCGTCGATGCGGAACGGCCGGTTGGGCAGGCGCGGGAAGCGCGGATCGGGCTTGTCGTCGTGGCCGAAGACCACCAGTTCGGGCAGGGGCGTGCCGTCGTGGTCCACCTGGGTGGACTGCGCGGGCGTGGCCCGTGCGATGCCGTTGGCGCCGGGGAACAGCCCGTACATGTTGTCGAAGCTGTGGTTCTCGGCGTAGATCACGACCACGTGGCCGATGCGGGCCAGCTTCGCCGGGGCGCTGCCGGGCAGCTGGGCGCAGGCCGGCAGCAGGGCGGCGGCGGCGAGCGCCAGGAAGAGGCGACGCGGGAGGCTGCGTTGGGACACGGCGGCTCCTCGGTGGGGCGAGGTGCGCAGGTTAGCGGCGAACGGTCGATGCGCAAGTGCCGCCCGGGGGAAAACCCGGGGCGGATCGCCGAGAATACCGGCCCATGAGCGAAACCTCCCCCCGTCCTGCCCTTCCCGACCACCTCTCCGTGGACCCGCGCAGCCCGCACCACGACGCCGCCGCCTGCGAGCACGACATCGGCATCCGCTTCAACGGCAAGGAGCGCCACGACGTGGAGGAATACTGCATCAGCGAAGGCTGGATCCGGGTGCCGGCCGGCAAGACGCTGGACCGCAAGGGCCGGCCCCTGCTGATCAAGCTCAAGGGCACCGTGGAGGCGTTCTACAAGGACTGAGCGCCAGCCCCCCCATCGTGGGGTGGGACGGCCGGCCGGCCATGCCCTAGATTCTTCAGGTCTGAAGTTTCCGGGCCACGCTGCCGCGCCAGGCCGATCCCCTGATGTCCCATTCCTGCATGCGGCTGCTGTGCGCCAGCCAGTGGTCGCGCCATGGCTCCGCGGTCGAAGAGCTGCTGCGCCTGCGTCCCGCCCTGCTGCAGCGCGGCCAGCCGCGCGGATTGCGCAGCGTGCTGCTGTCCACCCACCGCTGGATCGTGCAGTGGCACGAAGGCCCCGAGCCGCTCGTGATGGCCGAGTGCCGTCACCTGCGCACGCAACTGGGCCTGCACTCGCCGCGGCTGCTGCATGGCAGCCGGGGCCCGCGCGTGCTGCGCGAGCCGGTGCAGGTCGCCTCGCTGCACACGCAGGACAAGGCCGCGGACGTGGCGCACCGCATCGAGTTCCTGGCCGGCGAAGAGGCGGACGGCTGGCCGGCCGAGCTGCTGGACGTGTGGCAGGCGGTCGCCGCGCCCTGCCAGGCCGCCAGCGAACCCGGCTTCGTCGCCCGCCGGCAGGTGGTGGCGTTGGTGTCCAACGCCAACGGCGCGGTGGACCTGCTGCGTGCGCTGGCGCAGCAGCTCGGGGTGCGGGTGGCGTACCAACGCCACGCCGGCAGCGACCTCCAGCGCTCCGACGCGGGCGCCGCCTACATCGACGTGCCGCGCGGTTCCGGCGGCCTGGTGCGGGTGCAGGCGTTCTCGCGCCGCGCGCTGGCGCCGGGGCTCGAGCTGCTCGGGCTGCGGCATGTCGAACGGCTGGTGGTGGTGCTGGGCGACCAGGGCACGCGCAAGCAGGCGCTGGTCGACGAGGTGGCCGGCGTGCTCGCGGGGTTGCAGCCGCTGCCCTCGGTGCACGTGGTCTCGGCCTGCCTGTCCACGCGTGCCTGGGCGGCAGGCGTGCTGCGCGAAGTGCCGGGCCTGGCCGTCTCGCAGTTCGATGCGCCTTCCGGGGCGGTGGCCGCGCTGGCGCCGGTGCTGGTTCCGGCCTGAGCGCCCGGATCCCGGGCGGTGCTGGCTGGCCGCGCTCCGCCGGGCTACGATCCACGGACGAGGACCGTGGTACTGCCAAGTGCAAGGATCCAGCCGACAGCGTGCCCATGCCGACCTGCTGTTGAAGGTGACGCCGCCGCGTGCGCCGGGCCACCTGGTACCGCGCGCGGACCTGCAGTCCGGCCATCCGCGCCTGCGCGACGTGCCCGTGCTGCTGGTGCAGGCTCCGGGCGGCTTCGGCAAGACCTCCCTGCTGGCCCAGTGGCGGCGCGAGCAGCTCGCCCTGGGCGGCGCCGTGGCCTGGGTCTCGGCCGCGCCGGGCGACGACCTCGCGACGTTCGTGCAGGCCCTGGCGCTCGCCGTGCGGGTGGGGGCCCACCGCCCTGCCTTCGGCCATGTGCTGCTGGAGGGGCGGCCGCCCGCCGGGCTGGAAGGCGTGACGCTGTGGCTGGCCGAGGTGGCGCAGGGGGCCATCCCCCTGCTGCTCTGCGTGGACGAGGCGGACCGGCTGGCCGAGCCGGCCCGCGACGCCCTGGCCTACCTGTTGCACAACCTGCCTCCCAACCTGCGCTGCGCCATCGCCGCCCGCAGCGATGCCCGCCTGGACGTGAAGGACCTGGTGGCCTCCGGCCAGTGCGTGGTGCTGGGAGCACCGCAACTGCGCTTCGGCCTGGAGCAGACGCTGCAGCTCGTGCGCGCCCGCCTCGGGGCGGCCTTCGACGGCGACGAGGCCGCCCGCCTGCACGACATGACGGAAGGCTGGCCGCTGGGCGTGCAGCTCGCACTGGGCCTGGCGCAGGGCCGGCTGCCGGCGGCGCTGCCGCACCGGGCCCTGACCGGCGCCCAATTGCGCACCCGCTTCGTCACCGCCCTGCTGGGCAAGCTGGAACCGCAGGACCTCGATTTCCTCACCCGGATCTCGATCGTGGAGACGCTGCACCCGGGCCTGTGCACGGCGCTGGTGGAAGACGCCGGCGCGCCGGCGCGGCTGGAGCGCCTTGCCGCCGAGACGCCCGTCTTCGTGGCGGCCGAACAAGGGGCGTGGTTGCGCATGCACTCGCTGGTACGCGACGCGCTGCGCCAGCGCGTGGAGTCGCTGCCGCAGGCGCAGCGCGAGGCCCTGCATGCGCGCGCGAGCCGCTGGCTGCTGGACGAGGGGCTGCTCGCGGCCGCTGCCCTGCATGCCTTCTGCGCCGGCCAGCACGAGCTGGCGGCCACGCTGGCCGAGCGCAGCCTGTACGACGCGACGATGGAGCAGGGCCGCGGGGCGGGGCTGGAATGGGTCTGGCGCCTGCCCCGGGAGGAACTCGACCGGCGTCCGCGCCTGCAACTCGCACTGGCCTGGACGCTGGCGCTCAGCGACCGCCACGCCGAGGCCTCCGCCCGCGTGCACCAGCTCCTGCAGAGGCATCCCGACGCGGCGCTGCGCCGCGAATGCGACATGATCCTCGTCGGGGCCGCCCTCTGCGCCGACGAACCGGACCGCGTCGTGGCCTTGCTGGCCGACGGGGCGGAAGCGCCGGAGGCCGAGAGCCCGCGCCTGGCCCAGATCGCCGCCAACGGCGCCGCGCTGGGTGCGCTGCTGCAGGGCCAGCCGGCGCTGGCGCGGCTGCGCCACCAGCAAGGCGAGCGCTTCGCGGCCGTCTCCGCGCAGCACGTACAGCGCTGGGGCCACCTGATCGCCGGCTGGAGCTACCTGTGGGAGGGCCAGGTGCAACCCGCGGCGGCCCTGCTGCAGGGTGCGCTCGCGGCCACCGAGGAAGACCTCGGCCGCCGCAGCCCCTTCGCCACCTTGCTGGCGGCGCTGCTGGCGGCGGCGGTGTGGGAACAGGACCAGCCGGCGCAGGCCGAGGCGCTGCTCGCCAACCGGCTCGACGTGCTGGAGGAGACCGGCATCCCCGAATGCGTGCTGTGCGGCTTCCGCACGCTGGCGCGTGCCGCCTGCGCGGCCGGCGCGGAACACCGAGCGCTCGACCTGCTCGGCGCGCTGGAAGCGGTGGGCACCGACCGCACGCTGCCGCGCCTGCGGGTGGCGAGCCTGGCCGAGCAGGTGTGGCTGCATGCCCGCAGCGGCCGTGCCGACACCTGCCGCGCGCTGTGCGCGCGCATCGGTGCGCTGCTGGCCGAGCCGGGCATGCCGGATGGCCCCTTGTGGCAGCGCGGCACCCGCATGCTGCAGTCGCTGGCCGAGGGCTACGCGGCGCTGGCGGCGCAGGACTGGCGCGGCGCGCTGCAGCCGCTGGAACGCGCCGACGAAGCCGCCCGCGCGCTGCAGCAGGGACGCGTGCACATCGAGGTGCTCGGCCTGCGCGCACTGGCGCTGGAGCGCAGCGGCCACCAGGCGGAGGCCTTGCTGCGCGAGGCGCTCGATCTCGCCGCGGCGCTCGGGCTGCGGCGCGTGTTCGGCGACGCCCACCCGCAGCTGGCGCAGCGGTTCGCGCGCTTCGATGCGTCGCCATCGGCTGCCGCAGCGCCGGCCCCTTCCGCGTCGCCACCGGTGGGGCAGGCCAGGCCGGCTTCGAAGACCGCACCCGCTTCCGGCCTGACGGCGAAGGAGCGCGAAGTGCTGCAACTCGCCGCCGGCAACCTGACCAACAAGGAGATCGGGCTGGCGATGCAGGTCGGCGAAGAGACCATCAAGTGGCACATGAAGAACCTGTTCGCCAAGCTCGACGCCGGCACGCGCAAGCAGGTGGTGCAGCGGGCGCGCCTGCTCGGGCTGATGCAGGCCGACTGAGCGCGCCGGCCGGGGACCGCTGAGCCCCTCCCCCGGCCCCCTCTTCACTGGGGGGCTGCGGGCGCACCCCCGTTCCTACGCTTCGTCCCCAAGGGAGGCACCACGCCTCCCGCCACAGGAGAC
>NZ_DASSVG010000550.1:0-2524 GCF_035706265.1 Ramlibacter sp.
GTTCACCGACACGGTGGTGTGGAACCCGGGGCCGGCGAAGGCCGCGCAACTGGGCGACATGCCGCCGCAGGATTGGCAGCGGATGCTGTGCATCGAAGCCGGCGCCATCGGCCAGCCGGTGCACCTCGCGCCGGGGAAGACGTGGCACGGGACGCAGCGCCTGGAAGTGATCGGGCGGGATTCGTAGGCTGGCGCTGAGCGGCGAAGCCCGAAGCCCAGCGCTCCGCTGCGCTCGCGCATCGCTGGGCTTTCGCTAGCGCTCCAGCACCAGCCTACGAGCAGCCCGCTCCAGCCGCATATTTGCAGCCCGCTCCAGCCGCATATTTGCAGCCCGCTCCAGCCGCATATTTGCAGCCCGCTCCGGCCGCATATTTGTAGCCCGCTCCAGCCGCGATAGCTACGAGAAATCCAGCCCGCGCAGATAGTCGCGGAAGCCTGCGCCCACTTCCGCGTGGCGCATGCCGAATTCGACGCTCGCCTCCAGGAAGCCCTGCTTGCTGCCGCAGTCGAAGCGCTTGCCCTCATACCGGTACGCATACACACCTTCCGGCCCGATCAGCTGGGCGATGCCGTCGGTGAGCTGGATCTCGCCGCCGCTGCCACGCGGCTGCTGGCGGATGGCCTCGAACACGGAGGGCGTGAGCACGTAGCGGCCGGCCACCCCCAGGCGCGAGGGCGCGTTCTCCGGCGCGGGCTTCTCCACCATGCGCTCCACCTTCACCAGCCGGTCGCCCGCGGGCTCGCCCGCCACGATGCCATAGCGCTTCACGTGCTCCAGCGGCACCTCCTGCACGGCGAGCACCGAGCCGCGCACCTGGCGGAAGACTTCCACCATCTGCGCCAGCACGCCGGGGCCACCGTGCGGGCCGCACATCAGGTCGTCGGCCAGCAGCACGGCGAAGGGCTCGTCGCCCACGATGGAGCGCGCGCACAGCACGGCGTGGCCGAGGCCCAGCGAGCGCGGCTGGCGTACATAGGAGCAATCCATGTCGTCTGGCGTGAGCGAGCGGACCGTGGCCAGGAGTTCCTCCTTGCCGCTGGCCTCGAGCTCGTTCTCCAGTTCGTAGGCCGTGTCGAAATGGTCTTCGATGGCGCGCTTGTTGCGGCCCGTGACGAAGATCATGTGGCGGATGCCGGCCTCGTAGGCCTCCTCCACGGCGTACTGGATCAGGGGCTTGTCGACGATGGGCAGCATTTCCTTGGGTTGCGCCTTGGTGGCCGGCAGGAAGCGCGTGCCCAGGCCCGCCACCGGAAACACTGCCTTGTTAACATTTGTGAAGTTTTTCATCGACCCGCTGTAGAGTAGTGGATAAAGTGCCCCGACGCACTCGACGCCGCATTGTGTGAAAGAAACAGCGTCGGTGCACCGAGACCTGCCGTGGAAATCCTTCTGCTCGAGCGACTGGCTCCCGAGGCGCAGGCCTGGCTCCAGGCCCGCCACCGCATCGCGTACCGGCCCGAGCTGGCCGAGGATGCGGCCGCCCTGCGTCGCCAACTTTACAACGTGCAGGCGCTGGTGCTGCCACGAAAAGTGGTCGTCACCCGCGAGTTGCTGGATTTCGCGCCCGTGCTGCGCGCCATCGCGCGGCTGCACGTGGGAACCGAGCATACCGACCTGGAAGCCTGCCGCGACCACCGCGTGCGCGTGATCCAGGGCACCCATGCCCACGTGCGCTCCAACGCCGAATACCTGCTCGCCGGCCTGCTGCTGCTGATGCGGCGCGGCATCGGCGCCGCGCTGAAGGGCGACCGCGAGGCGCCGCCGCTGGTGGGCCGCGAGCTGAATGGCAGCACGGTGGGCATCGTGGGCCTGGCGCCGGCGGCCCACGCGCTGGCCCTGATGCTCAACGCGCTGGGCGTCCGCCTGATCGGATACGACCCCGCCGTGCACCACACGGCTTCGGTCTGGAGGCGGTTGCACATCGAGCCCATGTCCCTGCAGGACGTGCTCTCGCATGCCGATGCCGTGAGCGTGCAGCTGCCCTACGCCTCGCGCTTCCAGGGCTTCATGAACGACAAGGTGCTGGCCCACTGCAGGCCGGGCCAGCTGTGGGTGGCCACCACGCGCACCCGCATCTTCGAGCCCAACGCGCTGGCGCAGGCGCTGAAGGACGGCCGCATCGAGGCCGCGATGCTCGATGGCGCCGAAGCGGGCTTCGCCGGTCGCGGCTCGCCGCTGGCGGACCTGCCGAACCTGCATCTCACGCCGCGCATCGCCTCGCTCACGCAGGAGTCGCGGCAACGCGCCAGCTGGTACGTCGCGCAGCGCCTGCACGAGACGCTGGCGCTGCCGCGCAGCAACAGCTTCGATACGGTGCTCAGCGGCCCGGCGCCGCTCGATTCGCAGCCCACGCCCCTGAGCGGGCCGGGGCCGCTGTAAGGCGAGCGCACGGGCGCTTCGGCGCCCGGCGCGCTGCCCTGGTCATCCCAGCCGCTGCAGCTGCGCCTGCATCTTCTGCAGGGTGGCCGTGAAGTCGGCGATGCGCCGGCGTTCCTGCTCGATCACTGCTGCCGGGGCCTTGGC
>NZ_DASSVG010000551.1:0-7820 GCF_035706265.1 Ramlibacter sp.
CAGCACGAAGGCGGCGAGCCGCTCCTCGGCGTTCATGGACCCCAGCAGCATCATCAGGCTGTGCTCGCGCACGATCTCGCGGCTCATCAGGCGCGAGATCACGTGCTGCAGGTCGGGGCTGACCGTGGCCAGCTCGCTCAGGTGGGCGTAGGGGATGGCGCAGATCTCGGCATCCTCCAGGGCGACCGCGGCGCTGGCGTGCTTGCCGGAGGCGAGGCCGTCCAGGCCCATGAGCTCGCCGGCCATCTGGAAGCCGGTGACCTGCTCGCGGCCGTCCTTGAGCGTCAGCACCGACTTGAAGGTGCCGCTGCGCACGGCGTAGATGAACTGGAACTTCTCGCCTTCGTGGTACAGCGCCTGGCCTTCGCGGACGCGGCGGCGGGCGAACATCAGGCTGTCGAGGCGCTGCACGTCGCTGCCGGTGAGGCCGCAGGGCAGGCACAGGTCCTTGAGGTGGCAGGTGGAGCAGAGGGTGCGCAGCGGCGCCGGCGCCGGATCGGCCTTGGGCGACGTCGCGCGGGCGCGCGGCACGATCTGCACGGTAGTGGCGCTGGCGCGCTCGGCAGGGACGGCGGGGGCCGGTTGGCTGAATGTCATGGTGATGCCCTCTTTCATTCTGTTTGTGTGCCTCAGTGGACGCGCCGGCCGGCTGTGGCCACGGCCTGCGCCAGCTGGTCGAATTCGGTGCTCTTGTCGAGAAAGCGCACGGCGCCTTCGCCGAGGTAGCGTTTGCGGTAGGCAGGGGCGGAGTTGTTGCTGAACACCACGAAGGCCACGGCGGGGTCCTGCGAGCGGACGGCCTTGAGCACCTGCAGACCGCTGCCCCCTTCGAGCTGCACGTCCAGCACGACGACATCCGGGCGCGAGCTCAGGATGCCTTCGATGCAGGAGGACGGCGTGGCCCCTTCGCCGACGACGTCCATGCGCGCGCCCGCCAGCAAGGCGTTCACCCGCTCGCGGATCAACTGCGAGTCGTCCGCCAGGAACACCTTGAGGGAAGCATTCGAATCCATGGCCGTAACTATCGCCGCGCGCGCACTGCCGGGCCATCGGCGGCGGCTGAATTGCCGGCTCGGACGAGTCCGAATCCGCCTGCGGTGCTCGCCGATGCTGGCTAGGAATCGTCCTAGCGCGCCCTCCGGGCGGGCCGCTTGATGCGGCTCAAGTGCGCGCGCCGCGAAGCGGCCAAGATGGGCCGCAGGACCCACATGCAGAAAGGATCTCACATGTACAAGCGCATCCTCGTTCCGGTGGACGGCAGCGAGACCTCCAGCCGCGCCGTGGTCGCGGCCCTGCAGATGGCGCGCGAGACCGGCGGCCGCGTCCGCCTGCTGCACGCGCTGGACGAACTGGCCTACCTGTCCGGCTACGAATACAGTGCCGACCTGCTGAAGGCGGCACGCGACCAGGGCGCCCGCGTGCTGGAAGACGCCCAGGCCATGGCCCGCTCGGCCGACGTGCCCACCGACGGCAAGCTGGTCGAAACGGCCGGCCGGCGCCTCGGCGAACTGGTGGCGGAGGAGGTCCGCAACTGGGAAGCGGACCTGGTGGTGGTCGGCACCCACGGGCGGCGCGGCATGAGCCGCCTGCTGCTCGGAAGCGGCGCCGAGCAGGTGCTGCGGCTGGCGCCGGTGCCCGTGCTCGCCGTGCGCGACCCGCACGGGGCGGACTGACCGCCCGTCCATCCGGGGAAAATACCCGGTCCTGGACCGTCGGTTCCGTGAAATCCGGCACGTTCGGGCCTTGCCAGCGTCCGACAATGGGAATAATTTACTTCCATCTTCGCCGCGCCTCCGCGTGGCCCGGGAACATTGTCAAATGCGATGGTTCAAAGGCATTCGCAATAGTGTGTACGGCCTCCTCGGCAACCCCGTTGCACCGAGCGATTCGACGCTGGAGGACAAGACGGAGGACATCCGGGAGGCGATGCTGGAGCTGCTGGGCGAGACCGGCACCAAGCAGTTCGCCAACGTCACCCGGCGGCTCCGCTACGCCAACGACATCCAGGCCCTGTGGTACCTGCGCGGCGACCTGATGGCCGCACTGGCCAGCACGCAGGGCGAATCGGCGGCGCGCCAGCAGGTGCAACGCATCACGCAGATGTTCCATGGCATGCTGCCGGGGAGCCTGACGTCGCGCCCTAGTCCGCTCGTGGGCTGAGCGGCCCGGTTCAAAGGAAAAAGCGCGGGACTCCCGCGCTTTTCCTTTTGGCGATGCGCTCAGCGCTACAGATGTCCCCAGAGCAGGAACGCGTCCCGCCCTTCCACCGCCAGCCGCACCTTGGCGCCCACCGGCAGGCAAACCTTGGTGGGCACGTGCCCGAAAGGCAGGCCCGTGAGCACCGGCGCCTTCACCTGGCCGCGCAGCCACTCGATCACGGTGGCGAGCCGGAAGCCCTTGTCGTGCGGCACCGGCTCCCAGTTGGTGAAGTGCCCGAGCAGGATCGCCTTCTGCTTCTGCAGCACGCCCGCATACAGCAGCTGCGTCAGCATGCGCTCGATGCGGTAGGGATGCTCGCTCACGTCCTCCAGGAACAGGATGCCGCCCTTCACCTGGGGCAGCCAGGGCGTGCCCACCAGCGCCGCCAGCATGGCCAGGTTGCCGCCCCACAGCACGCCCTGCGCCTGCAGCGGCTGCGTGCGGGCTTCGGCGCGCGGCAGCTGCCAGCCGGTGCCCTCGCCCTGCTCCTCCACCAGGTCCTCGAAGCAGGCCTGCATGATCTCGTCCGGCTCGCCCTCGACGCCGAAGTCCTCGCCGACGGAGGGGCCCGACCAGGTGATGCGGCCGGTCCTGGCCAGCACCGCGTTCTGGAACGCCGTGAAGTCGCTCAGGCCGACGAACTGCGTGCCGCGGTCGACCGCCTTGGCGATGGCCTTGTAGGGCAGCGCCGGCAGCAGGCGCGTGAGCCCGTAGCCGCCGCGCGTGATGATGGCGACGTCGGCGCCGCTGGCCGCCGCGCGCTCGATGGCCGCGAGCCGCGTCGCGTCGTCGCCGGCGAAGCGCATGTGCGTCGCGAACACGTCGGGATCGACTTCGACCTCGTGGCCGAGGGCCTTCAGCCGCGCGATGCCGCGCCGGACGGCGGCCTTGTTGCGCACGGCGCTGGAGGGGGAAAAGATGTAGATGCGCTTCGTCACGGGCGGAAGTATCCCACCGCCCTGCGCGCCACCTCCTCGCCCTGCTCCGGCACGAAGTGGCCGGCCTGCGGCAGCACCATCGGTTCCGGGCAGCCGCGGATCTGCGTGCGCAGCGCCTGCATCACCGGCAGGCCCAGCACCGGGTCCTGCGCGCCGACGGCCATCAGCGTCTGCCCGTTCCAGTCATGCGCCAGGAAGTCGCGCGCCTGGCGCGAGATGGCGGCACCTTCGGCGTCGGGACGCTCCGGCACCATGGGCGGAAAGGCCCGCAGCGCGGCGCGGTGGCCGGCATCGGGAAACGGCGCGTCGTACGCCGCGCATTCGGCCGGCGTCAGTTGCGGGTTGCCGCGCGCGAGCAGGCGGCCGACGCCGAAGCCGGGATTCTTCGCGCACATCTCGCGCCAGGCCAGGAAACCGGGACTGAGCGGCGCATCGCCCGTGGCCAGCAGTGTGTTCATCACCAGCAGGCCGCGGTAGCGCTCGGGCGCCTCCATCGGCAGCGTGAGCCCGAGCAGGCCGCCCCAGTCCTGCACCACCAGCACGACCTGCGTGAGGTCCAGCCGCTCGACCAGCTCCAGCAGCACCTGGCGGTGCCACTCGAACCCGTGTGCGGCGTCGCGCTTGGGCTTGTCGCTCCTGCCGAAGCCCACCAGGTCCGGCGCCACCACGCGCCCGCCGGAGCCCAGGAACACCGGGATCATGCGGCGATAGAGATAGCTCCAGGAGGGATTGCCGTGCAGGCACAGCCAGGTGAGCGGCGCGTCGCGCGGGCCTTCGTCCAGGTAGTGCAGGCGCAAGCCGTCCAAGGCCGGCAGGTCGTTCACGTAATGCGGCGGCCACGGGTAGTCCGGCAGCGCGGCGAAGCGCTCCTCGGGCGTGCGCAGGGCGTCCTCGCGCAGGGGCTGGGCGGTGCTGCGGGCCTCCTGCCGGCGGGCGCGGAAGAACTCCGACAGCAGCGCGCCGCATTCGCCCGCCAGCACGCCGGCGACGCTTTCCGTGTGGTGGTTCAGGCGCTGTTCGGCGAAGAGGTCCAGCACCGAGCCGGCGGCACCGGTCTTGGGATCGCGGGCGCCGAAGACCACCCGCGCCAGGCGCGCGTGCAGCAGCGCGCCGCTGCACATCGCGCAGGGCTCCAGCGTCACGAACAGCTCGCAGCCGTCGAGGCGGTAGTTGCCCAGGGCCTGCGCCGCCTCGCGCAGGGCGCGGATCTCGGCGTGCGCGGTGGGGTCGTGCAGGGTGACCGGGGCGTTGTGGCCGCGGCCGACGATGGCGTCGCCGTGCACCACCACGGCGCCCACCGGCACCTCGCCCGCCGCCTGCGCCAGCCGCGCCTGCGCGAGCGCCTCGCGCATGCAGGCCTCGTCGCGCGCCGGGCCGGCGGGCGGCAGCTTCACTGGCCTTCGTCGGGCATGGCGCGCGGCTGCTGCATGGCGCCCTGCACCGCCTGCTCGAACTGCTGCACCTGCTGCTTGGGCGTTCCCGCCGGCACGGCCACGCCCGCGGGCGCATTGGCCGAGGTCGCCGGCGCCACGCCCGAGGAAAGCTGCTTCTTCGCCAGCACGCCGACGATCGCCACCACGATCAGCAGGCCCAGCACGCTGAATACCGCTCGCATCACGCTCCTCCCAATCCGAGCCGCTGCATCCACTGCGCGAGCTCGCGTTCGTCCTCGTTGCCGGCCGCGTAGATCGCGCGCATGCGCGCGTGCGCCTCGGGCCGGTGCTGGTTGACCTTGAGCTTGCAGGCCCACTGCTGCACGTCCAGCTCGAAGGCCACGATGCCGGCCAGCATCTTGTGGGCGAACTCCTCGCCCAGGCCCTGCCACTGCGGTGCGTAGTCCGGCTCGTGGTCGGCGATCAGCTTCTTCAGCAGGCCGTCCTTGGCGCCCGCGTCTTCCAGCAAGCGCGCCCGCACGCGGCAGTGCACCGCGAGGTAGTTCCACGTCGGCACGCGCTGCAGGTCCGGATAGACCTTGGGCGACATGTAGGCGTGCGGGCCCAGGAAGGTGACCAGCGCCTCGGGCCGGGCCTGCAGGTGGCGCCAATGCGGATTCGGCTTCGCCACGTGTCCCAGCAGCACGAAGCGGCCTTCCCGCTCGTCCAGGTGCAGCGGCAGATGGGTGACGAAGGGAAAGCCGGTGTCGTCGTTGGAGATGAGGCTCGCGAACGGGTTCGCGCGCATCAGCTCCGCGGCGACGGCGGGATCGTCGGACTGGAACTGCGGCGGCTGGTACATGGGCGGATTATGGCCGCCTCACTCCCACTCGATCGTCGCCGGCGGCTTGCTGCTCACGTCGTACGTGACGCGGTTGATGCCGCGCACCTCGTTGATGATGCGGCCGGAGACCTTCTTCAACAGGGCATAGGGCAGCTCCGCCCAGTCCGCCGTCATGAAGTCGCTGGTCTGCACCGCCCGCAGGGCCACCACATAGTCGTAGGTGCGGCCGTCGCCCATCACGCCGACGCTCTTGACGGGCAGGAAGACCGTGAAGGCCTGGCTGGTGAGGTCGTACCAGGTCTTGCCGCTCGCCTCGTCGCGGAAGTTGCGCAGCTCCTCGATGAAGATCGCGTCGGCGCGGCGCAGCAGGTCCGCGTAGTCCTTCTTCACCTCGCCCAGGATGCGCACGCCCAGGCCCGGGCCGGGGAAGGGATGGCGGTACACCATCTCCGGCGGCAGGCCCAGCGCCACGCCCAGCTCGCGCACTTCGTCCTTGAACAGGTCGCGCAGCGGCTCCAGCAGCTTCAATCCGAGCTGCTCCGGCAGGCCGCCCACGTTGTGGTGGCTCTTGATCGTGACGGCCTTCTTGCTCTTGGCGCCGCCGGACTCGATCACGTCCGGATAGATGGTGCCCTGGGCCAGCCAGGCGACGTGGCGCGAATGCGTTTCCTTGATCTTCGCGGCTTCGGCCTTGAAGACGTCGACGAACAGGCCGCCGATGATCTTGCGCTTGCGCTCCGGATCGCTCACGCCGGCGAGCTTGCCGAGGAACAGCTCGCTCGCGTCGACGCGGATCACCTTGGCGTGCAGCTTGCCGGCGAACATGTCCATCACCATGTCGCCTTCGTTCAGGCGCAGCAGGCCGTGGTCCACGAACACGCAGGTGAGCTGGTCGCCGATGGCGCGGTGGATCAGTGCCGCCGCGACCGACGAATCGACCCCACCGGAGAGGCCCAGGATCACCTCCTCGTCGCCGACCTGGCGGCGGATCGCCTCCACCGCCTCGGCGATGTGGTCGCGCATCACCCAGTCCGGCCGCGCCTGGCAGATCCCCAGCACGAAGCGCTCCAGCAGCGCGCGGCCCTGCTTGGTGTGCGTGACCTCGGGATGGAACTGCACGGCGTAGAAGCGCCGCGCCTCGTCGGCCATGCCGGCGATCGGGCAGCTCTCGGTGGAGGCCATCAGCTTGAAGCCGGGCGGCATCTCGGCCACCTTGTCGCCGTGCGACATCCACACGTGCAGCATGCCGTGGCCCTGCTCGGTGGTGTAGTCGGCGATGTCCTTCAGCAGCGCCGTGTGGCCGCGCGCGCGCACCTCGGCGAAGCCGAACTCGCGCTTGTGCCCGGGCTCGACCCTGCCCCCGAGCTGCTGCGCCATCGTCTGCATGCCGTAGCAGATGCCCAGCACCGGCACGCCGAGCTCGAACACCGCCTGCGGCGCCTTGTCGGTCGATTCCTCGTAGACGCTGGCGTGGCTGCCGGAGAGGATCACGCCCTTGAGCGAGCCGTCGGCGGCGTACTGCCGCACCCATTCGTCGCTCACGTCGCAGGGATGGACCTCGGAATACACGTGCGCCTCGCGCACGCGCCGCGCGATCAGCTGCGTGACCTGGGAGCCGAAGTCGAGGATGAGGATCTTGTCGTGTTGCATCTCAGGCAGACCAGCGGTTGAGTGCCTCGGCAGGCGTGATGATTTCGAAGCACATGTGGCGGAGGTAGGGGTCGTTCAAGGCGAGGAGGTCCTGGTCGCCAGTGACCAGCGCTTGCGCATCCCCGGCCTGGGCGAGATCCAGAAACTGTTGATCGTCCGGATACCGGCAGACAGGGACGTGGGCCAGCGCGTTCGGGCGCTCCTGCGGCCGGATGACCTCGCAGTAGGGCAGGTAGTCGTCCAGCAGTTCGCGGCATTCATCTTCAGTGAGGCGGAACTTGGGGTAGGCCAGGACTTGAAGCAATTCCTTCGCGGTCGCCGTGGACAGGAGCGGCACGATCACGCCGCCTTGCCACAGCGCCCGGAAGGCGGCCAGCCTCCCGGCCCTGAAGCGCAGCGCGGACACGGCCACGTTCGTGTCCAGCACGACCCTCGGCCGCTCAGGACCGACCACGGGCCCACTTCACTGCATCGTCGATGTCCTGTTCCGTAATTCCGAGCTCGTCCAGCTTGGCGCGGACCGCGTCTGCCTTGCTGACCCGCACCGGCGTGAGCACGATGCGGTCCCCGACAGCTTCGACCTCGAAGTACTCGGCCGGCGGCACCTGGCTCACGATTGCTTTCGGCAAGGTGATCTGGTTCTTGGCGGTCATTTTGGCGAGCACGGTCGTCTTTCCCGGAAGTAAGGATTCCTTACTTTACCTTAATCGGCCCGGTAATTCGGCGCTTCCTTGGTGATCTGCACGTCGTGGACGTGGCTCTCGCGCATGCCGGCGGCGGTGATCTGGACGAATTCGGCCCGCGAGCGCATTTCAT
>NZ_DASSVG010000552.1:0-6844 GCF_035706265.1 Ramlibacter sp.
GCTGGTGGCCACCGTCAGGCGCCCCGGCTGGCCGGCGGCGCCGATGATCTCGCTCTCCTCGCGGTCCTGGCGCGCATTCAGCACCACCGGCTGCAGCCCGTGGGCACGCAGCACCTCGGCCAATGCCTCGGACTGGCGCACGCTCTCCGTGCCCACCAGCACCGCGCGGCCCGCTGCGCCCAGCTGGGCGCAGCGCTGCGCCACCGCCTCCCACAGCTGCGCGCTGGAGGCGAACAGGCCCGTGGGCCCCACCGTCACCTGGCGCGGCGTGCGCGGCGGCACGCGCACGCACGCGAGCCCATACACCGAGCGCAGTTCGCCGGTCGATCCGCGCAGCGTGCCGCTGATGCCGGCCAGCCGCAGGTAGCGCACGAAGAAGCGCTGGAAGGTGATCTGCGTCAGCGTGGCGTTGCGGCGCGTGAGCGGCACGCCCTCCTTGATCTCGACCAGCTGGTGCAGCCCGTGGCTCCAGGCGCGGCCGGCAGAGACGCGGCCGGTGTTCTCGTCCACCAGCTGCACCTCGCCCTCGCGCACCACGTATTCCCGGTCGCGGTGCAGCAGGTGCGCCGCGTTGACCGCCAGCTCCAGCGTCGTCGCGCGGTGCTGCGGGTGCCCGAGCAGCGGATGCGCGTCGGCGGGCCAGGCGCGGCAGTGCGCGGCGCCGGCTTCGGTGAGGCGCGCATGGCCCCCTTCCACCACGTAGTCGCGCCCTTCGTGCAGGCTTTGCGCGACCCGCAGCGCGCGTCGCAGGAAGGCCTCTTCGGCCACCGTCGCGGCCGGCTGCGAGAGCACCAGCGGGACCCGCGCCTCGTCGATCAGGATGGTGTCGGCCTCGTCCAGGATCGCCATGCACAGGCCGCGCAGCACCGGCTGCTGGCGCGCCGCGGCCGCGCGCAGCTGGCGTTCCAGCGGCGCCAGGTCGCCGGGCTGCAGCAGGCCGTCGCGCAGGTAGTCGAACGCGAGCTCCTTGGCCGTGCAGTAGGTGACGTCGCAGGCGTAGGCGGCGCGGCGCTCGGCGGTTTCCACGGGCTGGGCGATCCAGCCCACCGAGAGGCCGAGGCGGCGGTAGAACACCGCCAGCTCCTCGGCGTCGCGCTGCGCCAGGTAGTCGTTGGCCGTCACCACGTGCACCGGCGTGCCGGCCAGGGCCGCGACCGAGGCGCCGAGCGCGATCGCCAGCGTCTTGCCCTCGCCCGTGTCCATCTCCACCAAGCGCTGGTCCAGCAACGCCAGGGCCGCCATGAGCTGCTGCCAGTGCGGGCGCACGCCCAGCGTCGGTTGCATCAGCAGGGCCGCCGTGCACAGGGCCTGCCGCAGCCAGCCCGCGTCGCGGCGCGCGTGCGGCACCTGGCGCAGGCGCGCCAGTTGCGCGTCGGCATCGGCGTCCTGCAGCGACGCATGCAGTTCGCGCGCCGTCGCCGCGAGGCCGCCGCGGCGCCAGCGCGCGGTGCGGCGCACCTCCTCGATCGGCAGCCGCATCTGCGGATACGGTCCCCACACGAGGCCGGGGAAAGGCCAGGACGCGCCGTGGCCGCTCATACCCGCCCCGTGGGACTGAACTGCTTGAGCAGCAGGCGACGCCCCTGCGCGATCCACTGCAGCCCGAGCGGCTCGGGCGGCAGCACCAGCTTGACCCAGGCGCGGCCGCCGATGGCGCTGGCCTGCAGGCCCGGCACTTCGGCATCCAGCAGGAACACCGGCACGCGCGTGCGCACACCCTGCGGATCGTTCGGGTCCACCGGCACCGGCCCGCCGAAACGGTCGCCGAGCGCCGGCGCAGGCAGCTCCTGCGTCGCGCCCGGCGTCGCCGCGGCCAGCCGGCCTTCGTACTCCGTCCACGGCGCGTCGGCCAGCCGCACCTGCAGCGCACGCACCCGGCCGCGGGTGCGCAGGAAATCGTCTTCCAGCAGGGCGACGCGCACGTGCGCCGGCCCGCCGGTGAGCACATGGCCGAGCATCGCGCCGCGTTCGACGAAGCTGCCAGGCAGGTCCTGCGGACGGGCCCACACCACCTCGCCCGGCACCCCGGCCCGCACTTCGAGCTGGGTCAGTTGTTCGTCGGCGCGGGCCAGTTCCGCCTCGTTGCGCAGCAGGTCTTCCGCCAGTTCGGCGGCCCGCGCCGGCTCGTGCAACAGGGCCGCGTACTCCTGCGCGAGCAGCCCCGAGCGTTCGGCGGCGAAGCGCTCGCGCGCGGCACGCAGCACCGGGTCCTGCAGCACCACGAGCACCTCGCCGGCCTGCGCGGCGCCGCCTTCCGGCGCGGCGAGCGCCTCGACGAAGCCGGCCGCGCCGGCACGCAGCTGCGCCTGCTCGCTCGGCCACACGATGCCGCGGGCCACCACCTGGTGCGGCGCCGGCACCACCAGCAGCAGCAGCGCGAGCCCCCCGAGGACGGCACCGGCCATCCGCAGCGAACGGCGGCGCGCGGTGGGATCCGCAGCGTCGCCCGCGGCCCAGCGCCAGACGCTGCTTGCGCCCCAGGCCGCGAGCGCGAGTGCGGCAAGCCAGCCGAGCACCCACGACTGCTGCCCGACCCAGAACACCAGGCCCAGCATCAGCACCACGCGGTAGATGGCCGATGCCGGCGCATAGGCGGCGAGCCACTTGGCCTCGCCCGGCGCGAGCAGGGGCGCCGAGGCCGGCGGCGGCAGGCCGATCCAACTGCGCCAGCGGCGCGACCACCAGGCCTGGCTGCGCAACGCGAGATTGGGCAGTTGCAGCGCGTCGCACAGGGCGTGATAGCCGTCGAAGCGCACCAGCGGATTGGCATTGAACAGGAGGGTGGAGACCGAGCAGATCAGCACCACCACCAGCAGCGCGTCGCGCACGACGCCGGGCGTCACCGCCAGCCAGGCCGCGAGCGCGATGCAGGCCAGCGCCACTTCCACCAGGATGCCGGCGGCGCTCACCACCAGGCGGCGCAGCGGCGAGGCGAAGGCGTTGGCCGCGCTCGCATCCACGTAGGGCGCGGGCGTGAGGAAGATCAGCGTGACGCCCGCATCGCGCACCTCGCCGCCGAAGCGGCGCACCGCGAGGCCGTGCCCCAGCTCGTGCAGCAGCTTGACCAGGGGATAGGCCAGCCAGGCCACGAAGTAGTTGGAGGGCGTCGCGAAGACGCGGCGCGCATCGGCCTGCAGCTCGGGCCAGTTGGCGCCCGCGGCCAGCAGCGCCAGCAGCACCGCCGCCAGCCAGAGCGCGAACACCGCGGGGCGGAACAGCAGGCGGCCCACCGGCGCGAGGGCCTGCAGCAGCGGCGCCGGGTCCAGCAGCGGCATGCGCAGCATCAGCGGGTTCATCATGCCGCGCCGGCGCTGCCGGCCGTCCTGCTCGCGGCGCGCGAACAGCAGCGACAGGTGCGGCGCCGCATCGAAGCGCAGCATGCCGCCGCGGAACAGCTGCGCCAGCAGGCGCAGCACCTCGTCCTGAGTCGGCGCGTCCTCGCGCTGCTGCGCGAGCTGCCGCTGCCACAGCTGCTCCAGCGTGGCGCGGCCGTCGAAGCGCGCCACCAGCGCATAGGCGGCCGGATTGAGCCGCAGCTGGCGGCCGGAGCCGGGCTCCACCAGCACGTGCCACGGCTGCCCGCGCATCTGCTGGCGCACGACGCGCAGCCCCGGCACGAGACTCGCGCGCAGCGAAGCCACGCGGTGCCACGCACCGCTCACCAGGGGCTGGTTCACCACGGGGTGACCTTCCACCAGGCCAGGCGCAGCCAGTCCAGCGCGCGGTGCGCCAGCAGCCAGCCGAGCGCGCGCGAACCGGCCTCCACCTTGGCCACGCCGCTCAGGCCCGGGCGCAGCTGCGGCGGCGTCTCCTCGAGCGCCGCCTCCACCTCGAAGAAGTTGCGGCCGTCGGCGGCCGAGGCCACCGGCACGATGCGGCGCGTGACGAAGGGCAGCGTGCGATCGGGCTGCGCCGCCAGCGCCAGCTCGCCGCGCTGGCCGATGCGCACGGCGGCCACGTCGGCTTCGTCCACCTCGAGGATCAGGCGGAAGCTGTCGCTCGGGGCGAGCACCATCAGCACCTCACCGCGCTGCACCGGCGCGCCCAGGTTCTGGCTCAGGTCGCCCTTGATCACGATGCCGTCGAAGGGCGCCTCGATGCGGGCGCGCTGCAGCTGCGCCTCCACCAGCGACAGCATGGCCTGCGCCTCGGCGGCCCGCGCCTGCAGCGTGACCATCTGGGCGCGGTCGGCGCGGGCCTGGGCGGCGCGGTAGGCGTTCTCGTGCTGGCGCAGCTCGCTTTCGCGCCGGCGCCGCTCCAGCTCCAGGTCCTGCGAGGCGAGTTCGGCCAGCACCTGGCCGGAGCGCACGCTGTCGCCGGGGCGCACATTGGCCTGCTGCAGGAAGCCGTCCGTGGCCGCGACCACCGCCCGCTGCACCGAGCCCTCCAGCCGCGCCGGGGCGCTCACGCGCCAGGGCACGGGGACGGCGAGCACCGCGGCCAGCGCGAGCGCGCCGGCGCCGAGGATCCGGGTGCGGCGCGCGGGCTGGGCCAGCAGTCCGCGCGCTGCCCGCCGCATACGCGCCGGCCACGGCAGCGCGAGCTCGCGCTTCAGTTCGAACACGGGCCCGGCGAGACGAGCGACGTTCCCCAGCTGCGCCAGTTCCGGCAGCGAGAACGGCGGCGCCGCGCGCTCCAGGGTGAGCGCGCCGACGATGCGCGTATCCTGCACCAGCGGCACGGTGCAAGCGGCGCCGGTGCCGGCCAGCTGGCGCTGGGCCAGCGTGATGAAGTCGTGCCCCGTGGGCGCGGGCCAGGCCACCGCTTCGGCCTGGTCGATCGCCTCCTGCATCGCATCGAGCAGCGCCACGGAGGCGGGCTGCCCCGGCTGCAGGTCGGAGGAATGCGAGCTGCCGGCCAGCGTCAGCCCGTTATCAGCCAGCACGCCGATTGACGCGCGGGCACAACGGAAGGTGTCGCAAAGTTCCACCCCGAAGGCCGCGGCGGCCTCGTCCAGCGAGGCGCGCGCAAGCGCCGCCCCCAGCGGGCGCAGCAGCGCGTCCGGGGCCGGCACAGGGGGAGATCCACGGTGGAGAGGCGAAGTGAAATCCATCTTGTTACAGATGAAGACAATTGTCGCCTGCTCGTCCGTGGAGGGCGAGGACAAATTGCGCACAGGCGCCGCGCCGGCGCCTGCGGCAACTACAGGGTTTCCCTTAAGCCGGCGTGCCTGCCAGCGCCTCGAAGGCGCGCACCACTTCCGGCGGCGCCTGCACCAGTTCGATCAGCACGCCTTCGCCGCCCACCGGGTACTGCTCGTTGCCCTTCGGGTGCACGAAGCAGATGTCGAAGCCGGCGCCGCCGCGGCGGATGCCGCCCGGCGCGAAGCGCACGCCCTGCGCCGTGAGCCACTCCACCGCCTTGGGCAGGTCGTCGATCCAGAGGCCGACGTGGTTCAGGGGCGTGGCATGAACCGCGGGCTTCTGCTCCGGATCCAGGGGCTGCATCAGGTCGACCTCCACCCTCAGCGGGCCGCTGCCCAGCGCGCAGATGTCCTCGTCGACGTTCTCGCGCTCGCTCTTGAAGGTGCCGGTGACTTCGAGGCCGAACAGGTCCACCCAGAGCTTCTGCAGGCGCAGCTTGTCGGGGCCGCCGATGGCGATCTGCTGGATCCCCAGCACCTTGAAGGGCCTCGTGTTCATTCGAACTCCAGGATCGGTTGATCGACGGCGAGCGATTCGCCCTTGCCGGCCAGCACCTTGCCCACCACGCCGTCGGCGGAGGCGAACAGCACGTTCTCCATCTTCATGGCCTCGATCACGGCCAGCCGCTCGCCGGCCTGCACCTTCTGGCCCGGCTGCACGGCCACGTCCACCAGCAGGCCCGGCATCGGCGAGAGCAGGAAGCGGCTCATGTCCGGCGGCGCCTTGAAGGGCATCAGCGCGAACAGTTCGGCCGTGCGCGGGGTGAACACCAGCGTGTCCAGGCGCGTTCCGTTGTGCTGCACGCGCAGCGCCAGCGGGTTCTTGCCGGCGCCGCGCTCCACCTGCGCCATGAAGGATTTGCCGTCCACCGTGCCGCGCATGCGCGGCGCGCCCAGGTGCCAGCTGCTGCAGATCTCGTAGCTGCGGCCGTTGGTCTCCACCACGGCGGAGCCGTTCCTGACGTCGAACGCGCGCACCTTCGCGGCCTGGAACTGGTGGCGGCCGTCCGCATCGAGCTTGACCACGACGTAGTCCTCGCCGATCGTGAACTCGTGGCCGCGCATCTGCCCGCTGATGCCGCCCGAGCGCTCCAGCGCGCGCCGGTTCGCGTAGGCCGCGAGCGCCACCAGGAAGTCGGGCTCGTCGTGCTGCACGTCCTCGGCCCGGAAGCCGCCGGCGTAGTGCTCCGCGATGAAGCCGGTGTTGAAGTCGCCGGCAACGAACTTCGGGTGCGCCAGCAGCGCCGACTGGAACGGGATGTTGCTCGAGATGCCACGGATCACGAAGCCGTTGAGGGCCTCGCGCATCTTCGCGATCGCGTCGCGCCGGTCGGTGCCGTGCACGATCAGCTTGGCGATCATCGAGTCGTAGTACATCGGGATCTCGCCGCCCTCGGCGACGCCCGTGTCCACCCGCACGCCGTACAGGTGCCCGGTGTCGGAAGCCCACATGCTCGCCTGCGGCGGCTGGAAGCGCACCAGCCGGCCGGTGGAAGGCAGGAAGCTGCGGAAGGGGTCTTCGGCGTTGATGCGGCACTCGATCGCCCAGCCGTCGCGCTTCACGTCGGCCTGCGTGAGCGGCAGCTTCTCGCCGGCCGCCACGCGGATCATCAGCTCCACCAGGTCCAGGCCGGTGATGCACTCGGTGACCGGGTGCTCCACCTGCAGGCGGGTGTTCATCTCCAGGAAGTAGAAGGACTG
>NZ_DASSVG010000553.1:0-6291 GCF_035706265.1 Ramlibacter sp.
GTAGGGATTGCGCCGGTCCCAGCCCTTGATCGCGCCGCCCGCCAGCGACAGCTCGGGGAAGGCGACGACCCGGGTTGGGTCGAAGAATTCCATGGTGCCGATGCCGTCGCAGCTGGGGCAGGCGCCGACCGGCGAGTTGAAGGAGAACAGCCGCGGCTCCAGCTCGGCGATCGAGTAGTGGCAGATCGGGCACGCGAACTTCGCGTTGAACAGGTGCTCGCGGCCCGATTCCATCTCCACCGCGATGGCGCGGCCGTCGGCCAGCCGCAGCGCGGCCTCGAAGCTCTCGGCCAGGCGCTGCTGCACCTCGGACTTCACCTTCAGCCGGTCGACCACCACGTCGATGTCGTGCTTCTCGGCCTTCTTCAGCTTGGGCAGGTTGTCGAACTCGAACACCTCGCCGCCGACGCGGAAGCGCACGTAGCCCTGGCCCTGCATCTCGGCGAACAGCTCGGTGAACTCGCCCTTGCGCTCGCGCGCCACCGGCGCCAGCACCATCAGGCGCGTGTCTTCCGGCAGCGCCAGCACCGCGTCGACCATCTGCGAGACGGTCTGCGACTGCAACGGCAGGTGGTGGATCGGGCAATAGGGCGTGCCCACGCGCGCGAACAGCAGGCGCAGGTAGTCGTGGATCTCGGTGACTGTGCCCACCGTGGAGCGTGGGTTGTGGCTGGTGGCCTTCTGTTCGATGGAGATCGCCGGCGAAAGGCCTTCGATCAGGTCCACGTCCGGCTTGTCCATCAGCTGCAGGAACTGGCGCGCATAGGCCGAGAGGCTCTCGACGTAGCGGCGCTGGCCCTCGGCGTAGAGCGTGTCGAAGGCGAGCGAGGACTTGCCCGAGCCGGAGAGCCCGGTGATCACGACCAGCCTGTACCGCGGAAGGTCGAGATCGATGTTCTTCAGGTTGTGCGTGCGCGCCCCGCGGATGCTGATCCGCTGGCCCAGGGCCTCGTGGAGGTACTTGCCGTCGGTGCTGTCGTTCAAACTCGGGCCCGCCAAGGGAAAACCCGAAATCATAGAACGGGCGGGCTTCCGCGGGCACGCACCCCCGGCTCAGCGCAACGGGAGCACCCAGTCGTAAGGAACGCCCACATTTGTTTCACTTCCGGAAGGTTGGGGGGTGGCTGATCGTTAATCGCATACCCACGACCAACGGAGACAAAAGTGACACGTCCGTATTACCCCGTTTCCCGTTCCACCCGCCGGCAGTACCGGTCGCAGGCCGCCATGCTGCGCCTGCTGGCCGGTGTTGTGCTGGCCACGCTGCTGGCGCTGGCGCTGCTGGCCAGCGACTTGGCGCACGCGGCCTCCGGCGGCGCGGTCGCCGAGTTCGACGGCGGCATCGGCGTGCAGCCGGCCACCTGGGCCGGCGCGAACAACGCGAACCCGATCGGCGGGGACGCGGCGGCGAACAACGTCAACGACACGCCGCCAGCCGGCCGGCCCTGGGTGATCGAGGACCTGAAGGCCAAGGTCTCCCGCGACGGCAGCTTCGACATCCGGGGCAAGGGCCTGATCTTCGCCGGCAGCCCGAACGTGGGCCGCAGCGGCAACGTCAGCGTGCGCGCGCGCCTCTACTGCGGCGCCGGAGCGACGCTCGCCAAGTTCACTTCCGAGGAGACGGTGCAGCTCGCACCCAACGGCGACTTCCGCCTGCGGGGCGAGTTTGCGGTCATGAACGCGCCGCTGGCCTGCCCGAACGCCGTGCTGTTGATCCTGAACGCCGGCGAGAGCGCTGCCAACGCGGGTGGCTGGTTCGCCGCCGGCATTCCCAAGGACTGAGCCCGTGCCCATCCCGGGGCCGCGGCCCCGGGTTTGGCCGATGCGGGAGAATCCTGCTTTTTGCCGGACGGCGGCGTCCGCGAGCAGCTCTCCCCATCCGTGACTTCCATCCCTGTTCCTGTTGGCTCGAGCCGCATGACGGCGGCCGAGCGCCGGGCCAGCGGTTCGCTGGCGATCATCTTCGCGGCCCGCATGCTGGGCCTGTTCCTGGTGCTGCCGGTGTTCGCGCTCGAAGCGGCGCGCTACCCCGGCGGCAACGACGCCGCCCTCGTCGGCATGGCGATGGGCATCTACGGCCTCACCCAGGGCATCCTGCAGATCCCCTACGGCCTCGCTTCCGACCGCTACGGCCGCAAGCGCGTGATCGCGCTCGGCCTGCTGGTGTTCGCGGCCGGCAGCTTCGTCGCCGCCGCCGCCCCCAGCGTCTGGTGGCTGGTGGCCGGCCGGTCGCTGCAGGGCGCCGGCGCCGTCTCGGCGGCGGTGACCGCGCTGCTGGCCGACCAGACCCGCGACGTCGTCCGCACCAAGGCCATGGCCCTGGTGGGCGCCAGCATCGGCCTGATGTTCGCCGTCTCGCTGGTGGCCGCGCCCATGCTGGTCGAGGTCATCGGCCTGCACGGCCTGTTCACGATCACCGGCCTGCTGGCGCTGGGCTGCATCGCCGTGGTGTTCTGGTGGACGCCGCCCGCGCCGGTGCAGCACGCCAACGTGCCGCGCGGGCGGCTCGCCGACGTGCTGGCGCACGGGCCGCTGCTGCGGCTGGACGTCGGCGTGTTCGTGCTGCATGCGGTGCAGCTGGCCATGTGGATGGCGGTGCCGGCCCTGCTGGTGCAGGCCGGGCTGGACAAGGACCGCCACTGGCAGGTCTACCTGCCCACCGTGGTCGCCTCCTTCGTCGCGATGGGCGCCGTGTTCGCGCTGGAGCGGCGCGGCTACCTGCGGGCGGTGTTCCTGGCGGCCATCGGCATCGTGCTGCTGGCGCAGCTGGGCTTCCTGCTGGCGGCGCGCGCGCCCAGCCTGCCGGTGCTGACGGCGCTGCTGTTCTTCTTCTTCTGCGGCTTCAACGTCCTGGAAGCCACCCAGCCCAGCCTGGTGTCGCGGCTGGCGCCGCCGGCGGCCCGCGGCGCCGCGCTCGGTGTGTACAACACACTGCAATCGCTGGGATTTTTTGCCGGCGGCGCGGTCGGCGGCTGGCTGGCGAAGAACGTTGGATCGGCGGGCCTGTTCGGCGCCGCGGCCCTCATGATGCTGGTGTGGCTGCTGGCGGCGTGGCACATGCGGGCGCCGCAGACGCCCAAGACGGCGGAAGAGGTGCTCGCCGACGAGGCCGAGGCCGGCTGAGGCCCGATAATCGCACCCCTCAGAGGAGTTTCCATGGCATCCGTCAACAAGGTCATCATCGTCGGCAATCTCGGGAAGGACCCCGAAACGCGCACCTTCCCCAGCGGCGGGCGCGTCTGCAACGTGACGATCGCCACGTCCGAACGCTGGAAGGACAAGCAGACCGGCGAAATGAAGGAACTCACCGAATGGCACCGGGTGGTCTTCAACGACCGCCTGGCCGAGATCGCGGGCGAGTACCTGCGCAAGGGCTCCCAGGTCTACGTGGAAGGCAGCCTGCGCACCCGCAAGTGGACGGACAAGGACGGGATCGAGAAGTACACCACCGAAATCCGCGCCGACGAGATGAAGATGCTGGGCAAGCGCGAGGGCATGGGCGGCCCTTCCGACGACGACGGCGGCTACGACAGCGCCCCGCGCCGCTCCGCCCCCCCGAGCCGCGCCCCGGCCGCCGGCGGCGGCGCCCAGCGCCCGGCCTCGAAGCCCGCGAGCGGCTTCGACGACATGGACGACGACATCCCGTTCTGAGCCTCGCGCGCCCGGCGCTCGGGCGCGCTCGTCTCCCCGGAGGCCGCCCGCCCTTGCGCCGGGCGGCCTCGCTCCTTCCGGCCGCCAGCGAAGCCGGCCCCGCGCATTCCGCAGCGTACGCCGGCACTTAGGTGCCGCCGATTCAGCCCGATCCGGGGATGGCCGGCCGGGCCATCGCCGCTAACGTCCAACCCGACGGCCCACCTTTCGCGCCGCCCTTCCTGCCGGCAGCCCTTCCACGGGCGCGACCCGGCGTCATCCCTGGTAGCGGTTACAACGCGTTACCTCGGATGCTTTTCGGAACTACCACGTTCGAGGCGAGCGCGGCGCCGCCGTCTGCCCGGACCGTGTGCTTTCCCAGCCGCTGAGTTGGTGTTTTGACGGCTCAAAGCTCGGTATTGCTGCAGAACTTGCCGGTGGACACACTGAGTTACAGCTCATGACAACTGCCGGTTGTCGCTGAGCCGTAGCCCTGGTTCCAAACCTTTCCCCGGAGCAGCTCCATGTCTTTTCGCCTCAACCTCGACGACATTTCCCGCATCCTGGGCCACATCAAGATTGCCGAGCGGCACGTGGAGTCGGGGTACACCCAGCTCACGGACGAGATGGGCACCCCTCTCCACAACCTGGCGCCCTTCGGCCTGCGGACGGTGAGCGGCCAATACAACAACCTGGTGCACACCGAGTACGGCTCGGCCGACCAGTTCATGCCGCGCCTGCTGAGCCCCGAATTCAAGCCGGCCGAAGCCAACCCGCGCACCGGCACGCCCACATCGTACGAACAGACCTCCGGCAGCGTCTACGACTCGCAGCCGCGCACCATCAGCAACCTGATCGCCGACCAGTCCACCGGCAATCCGGCCGTGTTCGTCGCGGCCTTCACGGCGCTCGGCTCCACCGACCCGTGGGGGGACGCGGCCAGGTACACCGCGGCGCGGCAGGCCTCCGAAAAGGCCGCTGCCGACCTGCAGCAACTGCTGGACGCCATCGAGGCCGGCGCGGACCCCGCGCCCGGCCCCGAGCAGCTCGCGGCCGCCCAGCAGCTCGCCGACAGCACCGCCGCGGCCTTCCAGGCACTGCCCGCGCAGCTCGGGCTCGAATTCGACGTCAACGACCAGGCGGTCTTCGTGCCCAACGTGATGCCGGACCTGGGCGACACCGCGCCCTTCAACGGCTTCCTCACGCTGTTCGGCCAGTTCTTCGACCACGGCCTCGACCTGGTCTCCAAGGGCGGCAGCGGCACCGTCTACGTTCCGCTGCAGCCGGACGACCCGCTGTACGTCGAAGGCAGCCCGACCAATTTCATGGTGATGACGCGGGCGACCAACCAGCCCGGCCCGGATGGCGTGCTCGGCACCGCAGACGACGTGCGTGAGCACCGCAACGAGACGACGCCCTTCATCGACCTGAACCAGGTCTACACCTCGCACGAGTCGCACCACGTGTTCCTGCGCGAATACGTGCGGATCGAGGTGGATGGCGTCATGAAGACAGTGGCCACGAGCCACATGCTGGAAGGGGCCGCCGGCGGCCCGCCGACCTGGGCCGACATCAAGAACCAGGCGCGCGAGATGCTCGGCATCGAGCTGACCGACATGGACGTGCTGCGGGTGCCGCTGGTCGCCTCGGACCTGTACGGCAACTTCGTCCCGGGCCCGAACGGGTATGCACAGCTGGTGCTGCCGCCGGAAGTGGCCGGCGGAGCCCCCCGCCTGGTGGAAGGCAGCCCCGAAGCGCCGGCGCGCGCCGCGGACGCCTTCAGTGCCGGGCGTGCCTTCCTGAACGACATCGCGCACACTGCCGTGCCCGTCTCCGGCCTGATCGACGACGACCACAACCCGAACACGCCGATGGTCGAGGCCGGGGCGGACCTCGACACCGACGTCGGCAATGCGATCCCGACCAACATGTACGGCATCGCCACGACCTATGACAACGAGTTGCTCGACAAGCACTTCATCGTCGGCGACGGCCGGGGCAACGAGAACATCGGCCTGACCGCAGTCCACACCGTGTTCCACAGCGAGCACAACAACCGGGTGGACCAGGTGAAGGCCGAGATCCTGGCCAGCGGCGACGTCGCCTTCATCAACCAGTGGCTGCTCGAGCCGGTCGCAGGCAGCGCGGTGCCGTCCGATCCCGACGCGCTGCTCTGGAACGGCGACCGCCTGTTCCAGGCCGGGCGCTTCAGCACCGAGATGGTGTACCAGCACCTCGTGTTCGAGGAGTTCGCGCGCCTGGTGTCCCCGGACGTGGACCCGTTCCTGTTCTCCAACACGGTCGAGATCGACGCCGCCATCGTCGCCGAGTTCGCGCACGTCGTGTACCGCTTCGGCCACTCCATGCTGCGCGAGACGGTGGACCGGCTGGCCGCCGACGGCCAGACCTCCGACGACATCGGCCTGATCGATGCCTTCCTCAACCCGCTCGCCTTCGCCGACAGCGGCGCCAATGCGGAGGAAGCGGCCGGCGCCATCCTGCGCGGCATGACCCGCCAGGTGGGCAACGAGATCGACGAATTCCTGACCGAAGCCCTGCGCAACAACCTGGTCGGCCTGCCGCTGGACCTCGGCGCGATCAACATCGCGCGCGCCCGCGACACCGGCATCCCCTCGCTGAACGAGGCGCGCCGGCAGTTCT
>NZ_DASSVG010000554.1:0-10404 GCF_035706265.1 Ramlibacter sp.
CGCGACCCGGCGCCTTCGAAGCAGAGCCTGTTCGAATCGGTGATGGACACCACCCCGCGCGGGGCGGACATCACGGTGCGGGCGGCGCTGGACTGAGTCTCGGGAAGCCCGGCGCTTCGCTGCGCTCGCGCATCGCTGGGCTTCACGCGCTGGCGCGGTTCAGCACCAGCCTACCAATCACCGCCCGAGCGCCTCCAGCAACTGGCCATGGATCCCGCCGAAGCCGCCGTTGCTCATGCAAAGGATGTGGTCGCCCGGCCGCGCGGCGGCGATCACCTGCTGCACCAGTTCGGGAACGCTCTGCGCCACCCGGGCCTTGTCGCCCATGGGCTGCAATGCCTCGACGGGGTCCCAGCCCAGGCCGCCGGCGTGGCAGAAGGACAGGTCCGCCTGCTCCAGGCTCCAGGGCAGCTGCGCCTTCATCATCCCCAGCTTCATGGTGTTGCTGCGTGGCTCGAACACCGCCAGGATGCGCTGCGCGCCAACCTGGCGCCGCAGGCCGTCGATGGTGGTGCGGATCGCGGTGGGGTGGTGCGCGAAGTCGTCGTAGACCGTCACGCCGTTGGCGATGCCGCGCACTTCCATGCGGCGCTTGACGTTGCGGAACTCGCGCAGCGCCCCCGCCGCGACCGCGGGCGTCACGCCCACGTGCTGCGCGGCCGCGATGGCAGCCAGCGCATTGAGCTGGTTGTGCACGCCGCCCACGTCCCAGAGCACCTGCGCCACCCGGTGGCCCTGCTCCAGCACGTCGAAGCGGGTCGGCTCGCCCTCGGCGCGGAAGTCGCTCACCGCCGTGCCGAAGCTGCGCACCTCGCTCCAGCAGCCCTGGTGCAGCACGCGCTGCAGGCTTTCTTCCAGCCCGTTGACCACGATGCGGCCGGTAGACGGGATCGTGCGCACGAGGTGGTGGAACTGGCGTTCGATCGCGGCCAGGTCGTCGAAGATGTCCGCGTGGTCGAATTCCAGGTTGTTCAGGATCGCCGTGCGCGGGCGGTAGTGGACGAACTTGCTGCGCTTGTCGAAGAAGGCGGTGTCGTATTCGTCGGCCTCGATCACGAAGGCGGTGTTGGGCCGCGCCATGTTGCCCAGGCGGGCCGAGACGCCGAAGTTCAGCGGCACGCCGCCCACCAGGAAGCCGGGCTGCAGGCCCGCGTGCTCCAGGATCCAGGCCAGCATGGAGGTGGTGGTGGTCTTGCCGTGGGTGCCGGCCACGGCCAGCACGTGCCGTCCCTGCAGCACGTTCTCGGCCAGCCACTGCGGCCCGCTGGTGTAGCGCAGGCCCTGGTCCAGGATGGCTTCCATCAGCGGGTAGCGCGGCGTGCCGTCGGCGCCGCGGGCGCGCGAGACGACGTTGCCCACCACCCAGACGTCGGGCTTGAGCGCGAGCTGCTCGGTGCCGTAGCCTTCGATGAGGTCGATGCCCAGGGCGCGCAGCTGGTCGCTCATGGGCGGATAGACGCCGGCGTCGCAGCCGGTCACCTTGTGTCCGGCCTCGCGCGCGAGGGCGGCCAGTCCGCCCATGAAGGTGCCGCAGATGCCGAGGATGTGGATGTGCATGGGCCGCGATTATCCGGGCCCGGTGTAAGTCGACCGTAACGGGGCCCGGAAGACCGGACTGCCGGACGCAAAGGGCGCAAAGAATACGCAAAGGACGCGAAAAATACCGAACTCTTGAATGTCTTCCTTTGCGTCCTTTGCGTACCCTTCGCGCCCTTTGCGTCCGGCTGTTGGCTGTTGGCTGTTGGCTGTCGGCTGTCGACGGCACTCAGCTCGGGAACATCTCCCGCAGCTTCAGCTTCCAGAACTTGCCGGTCGACGTGCGCGGCACGGCTTCGATGAACTCGTAGCGCTCCGGCAGTTGCCACCTGGCGAAGCGGTGCTGCAGCAGGTGCTCGTTCAGGGCGCCCGGGTGCGCGTCGGCGCCCTTCTTCAGCACCACGCAGGCCAGCGGACGCTCGCCCCATTTCTCGTGCGGGATGGCGATCACGGCGGCTTCGGCCACGGCGGGGTGGGCCATCAGCGCGTTCTCCAGGTCCACCGAACTGATCCACTCGCCGCCGGACTTGATCAGGTCCTTGGTGCGGTCGGTGATGCGCACGAAGCCGAGATCGTCCACGCTCGCCACGTCGCCGGTGCGCAGCCAGCCGTCGCCGGTGAACTTGCCCGGATCGTTCGGCACCTGGTGGTAGCTGCCCGTGATGAAGGGGCCGCGCACCTGGATTTCGCCGACGCTCTTGCCGTCCCAAGGCTGCTCGCCGGCGTCGCCCACCACCCGCAGGTCCACCAGCGGCACCGGCACTCCCGCCATGGCGGCGCGCCGGTACTTCTCGTCCTCGCTCGCGCCCTGCAGCTCCGCGCGCGGATAGGAGATGGTGCACACGGGCGAGGTCTCGGTCATGCCCCAGCCCTGTTCGATCCAGATCCCGTGCCGGTCGAAGGCGCGGATCAGCGCCTCCGGCACCGCCGCCCCGCCCACCAGCGAACGCATGCCGTGCGGCAGCTTCCAGCGGCCGTGGTTCGGCGAGCCGGGCTCCTGGGCGGCGTCGAAGGCCTGGATCAGCGACAGCCAGATGGTCGGCACGCCCAGCGACAGCGTCGGCGGCTCGGCCTGCATCAGGTCCAGCAGGTCCTCGGGATGCAGGTGCGGGCCGGGGAACACCAGCTTCACGCCCATCATCACCGCGCCGTACGGGATTCCCCAGCTGTTGGCATGGAACATGGGCGTGACGGGCAGCACGACGTCCGTGCCGCGCAGGCCCCAGAAGTCGCCCAGGCTCGCCACCAGGGTGTGCAGCACCGTGGACCGGTGGGAGTACACCACGCCCTTCGGACGGCCCGTGGTGCCGGACGTGTAGCACATGGCCACCGGGTCGTCCTCGTGGTGCTCCGCGTAGCGGAAGCCCTCCGCGTCGGCGCCGGCCAGCAGCCGCTCGTAATCCTCGTATTCCGCCGCCACCCCGAGGGCGGAGAACGGAAACACGATCACCTTCTCGAACGCGTGCAGCCCGGCGAACTTGCGGTACAGGGGCAGCAGCACGTCGTCGACCACCAGGAAGCGGTCCTGCGCGTCGGCGGCGATCCAGCCGATCTCCTCCGGCGCGAGCCGCAGGTTGAGCGTGTGCATCACGCCGCCGGCGGCCGGGATGCCGAAATAGCACTCCAGGTGCGCGTGGTGGTTCCAGCACAGGGTGGCCACCCGGTCGCCCTTCTTCAGTCCGAGCCCCTGCAGGGCGGCGGCCAGCGCGCGCGTGCGGCGGTGGAACTCGCCGTAGCTGTGCCGCCGGAGCGACTTGTCCGGCAGGCGCGAGACGATCTCGTTGCGGTGGAACAGCCGGCCCGCGCGCTCCAGCAGGTGGTTGAGCGACAGCGGCGTGGCCATCATCGTGCTGTGCATGCTTGTCTCCTGCGCCTGAGGTGGCGCAGGCACTGTACGGTGTGGGGGTGGCGCCGTCCATGCAGAATGGACCCGATGGACACCCTGCAGTCGGAGATCGCCGCCGCCGCCGCGCGGCTGGTGGTGGAGGAGGGCCTGGAATACGGGCCGGCGAAGCGCCGCGCGGTCAAGCAGATGGGGCTCGGTGCGCGCACCGCGTTGCCGGACAACGATGCGGTGGAAGACGCGGTGCGCGAATACATCGGCCTCTTCTGCGCCGACACGCAGCCGGCGGAGCTCGCGGCGCTGCGGCGGCTGGCCCTCACCTGGATGGAGCGGCTGGCCGAATTCCGGCCCTACCTGGGAGGCGCGGTCTGGCACGGCACCGCGACGCGCCTGTCCGACATCTACCTGCAGCTGTTCTGCGACGACCCGAAATCGGCCGAGATCGCGCTGATCGAACACCAGGTGGATTACACGCCTCGCACCGTGACCGGCTTCCATGGAGAATCGGTGGAGGCGCTGAGCATCAGCAGCATGAGCCGCGAACTCGGCGAGCCGGTCGGGGTCCACCTGCTGGTGTACGACCACGACGACCTGCGTGGCGCGCTCAAGCCGGATACGAAAGGACGCACGCCGCGCGGGGACCTGGCGGCGGTGCGCGCACTGGTGGAGGAGTCTGAACATGGATGATGCAAGCAACACCGGCGCCGCGCCGGCTTCGCGCCGCAGCGCGCTGATCGTCGGCGTGGGCGTGGCCGCGGCCCTGGCGGGGGCCGGCTATGCCTGGATGCGCAGCCGCCAACCGGCTCCGGCTTCGGTTCACGGACCGGGCGCGGCCGGCGGCACGGGTGCCGGCGCCATCGACCAGGCCGGGGTGGAGCAGTTCTGGCCGCTGGAGTTCGAGACGCCGCAAGGCGCCAAGTTGGCGATGGCCTCGTTCAAGGGCAGGCCGCTGCTGCTGAACTTCTGGGCCACCTGGTGCGCGCCCTGCATCGAGGAGATGCCGATGCTCGATGCGTTCTACCGGCAAAACACGGCAAAAGGCTGGCAACTGCTGGGATTGGCCATCGACCAGCCGTCCTCGGTGCGCAAGTTCCTGGACAAGACGGCGGTCAGCTATCCGATCGGCCTGGCCGGTTTCGGCGGCACCGAACTGACGAAGGCCCTGGGCAACACCGCGGGCGGCCTGCCCTTCTCGGTGGTGTTCGACAAGGAGGGCAAGCTGAGGCAGCGTAAAATAGGCCGCCTCTCCGAAGCCGACCTGCAGGCCTGGTTGGGCCTGGCCTGATCCGTCCTCCCCGCGCAGGCGGGCTCCGGGGCCCGCCGACAGGGTGTGCCCCGGGTGCGGTCCCGCTCGCGCGGGATGGACAAGTTGCACGGAAATCGCGGCAAGTTCCCGTCAGAAGAGAGAAGTAGGCGAATTTTGCTGTAAATTCGCGTCCTCTCACAAACGAGGCAGGAGACCTCCCCATGGACTTGCGCAAACTCAAGACGCTGATCGACCTGGTGTCGGAATCGAACGTATCCGAACTGGAGATCACCGAAGCGGAGGGCAAGGTCCGCATCGTCAAAGGGGGCCCGGCGATGGTGCAGGGCACGCAGATGCAGATGCCCATGACCATGCCGGCCCAGGCCGCCGCGCCCGCCCCCGCGCTCGCACCGGCCGCCGCCCCGGTCGCCGCGGCCCCCGAAGTGCCCAAGGGCCACACCGTCAAGTCGCCCATGGTGGGAACCTTCTACCGCGCCTCGGCGCCGGGGGCCAAGGCCTTCGTCGAAGTGGGCAGCCAGGTCAAGGAAGGCGACACGGTCTGCATCATCGAGGCCATGAAGATCCTCAACGAGATCGAGGCCGACAAGGCCGGGACCATCACCGAGATCCTGTGCGAGAACGGGCAGGCGGTCGAATACGGCCAGCCGCTGTTCGTCATCGAATAAAAATGTTCAAAAAGATTCTTGTTGCGAACCGCGGGGACGGGCCGCAGGCCCGGGGGTGCGCAAACATCTGCGCGAAGCGTATGTTGGCGCACACCAGAGCGCGCATGGCCGCGCAGCGGACATGGGCGATTGAGCCGCGGAGCCACAATGTTTAAGAAGATCCTGGTCGCCAATCGCGGCGAAATCGCGCTTCGCATCCAAAGGGCCTGCCGCGAACTGGGCGTCAAGGCGGTGATGGTCTATTCCGAGGCCGATCGCGAAGCCAAGTACGTCAAGCTGGCCGAAGAGGCCGTGTGCATCGGCCCGGCGGCCTCGGCCCAGAGCTACCTGAACATGCCGGCCATCATCTCGGCGGCCGAAGTGACGGACGCCGAGGCGATCCACCCCGGCTACGGCTTCCTGTCCGAGAACGCGGACTTCGCCGAGCGGGTGGAGAAGAGCGGCTTCCAGTTCATCGGCCCGACGCCCGAGTCGATCCGCATCATGGGCGACAAGGTCTCGGCCAAGCAGGCCATGATCAAGGCCGGCGTGCCCTGCGTGCCGGGCTCCGAGGGTGAACTGCCGGACAACCCGGCGGAGATCCGCCGCATCGCCAAGCAGATCGGCTATCCGGTGATCATCAAGGCGGCCGGCGGTGGCGGCGGCCGCGGCATGCGGGTGGTGCACACCGAGGCGGCGCTGGTCAACGCGGTGCAGATGACGAAGGCCGAGGCCCAGGCCGCCTTCGGCAATCCCGCGGTGTACATGGAGAAGTTCCTCCAGAACCCGCGCCACATCGAGATCCAGATCCTTGCCGACAAGCACAAGAACGCGGTCTACCTGGGCGAGCGCGACTGCTCCATGCAGCGGCGCCACCAGAAGATCATGGAGGAAGCGCCGGCGCCGGGCATCCCGCGCAAGCTGATCGAGAAGATCGGCGAACGCTGCGCGGCCGCCTGCAAGAAGATCGGCTACCGCGGCGCCGGCACCTTCGAGTTCCTGTACGAGAACGGCGAGTTCTACTTCATCGAGATGAACACGCGGGTGCAGGTGGAGCACCCCGTCACCGAGCTGATCTCCGGCATCGACATCGTCAAGACGCAGATCCTGGTGGCGGCGGGCGAGAAGCTGCCCTTCAGCCAGCGCGACATCGTGCTGCGCGGCCACGCGATCGAGTGCCGCGTGAACGCGGAGGACCCCTACAACTTCCTGCCCTCGCCGGGCCGCATCACGCTGTGGCATCCCCCGGGCGGGCCGGGCGTGCGGGTGGATTCGCACGTGTACAACAACTACTTCGTGCCGCCCAACTACGACTCGATGATCGGCAAGATCATCGTGCACGCCGACAACCGCGAGATGGCGATGGCGCGAATGCTCAGCGCCCTGGGCGAGACGGTGGTGGAAGGCATCAAGACCAACATCCCGCTGCACCGCGAGCTGCTGGTCGACGCCAAGTTCATGGCCGGCGGAACCAACATCCACTACCTCGAAGAGTGGCTGTCGCACCACAAGAGGTAGGCCAGTGTTCGAACTGCGGCTGCTGTGTCCGGAGGAGCGCGTCGAGCCGGTCGGCGACGCGCTCGAGGCGCTCGACGCGCTGAGCGTATCGGTCGAGGACGCCGATGCGCAGACGCCGGCGGAGCAGGCCCTGTTCGGCGAGCCGGGCCTGCCACCGCCCAAGGAGGGCTGGCAGCGCTCGCTGGTGATCGCGCTGTTCCAGGAGGAAGCGCAGGCGCGCGAAGCGGCGCAACTGCTCGCGCCGCAGGACTTCTTCGCCGACTGCAAGGTGGTCGGCATCCAGCCGGTGCCGGAGCAGGACTGGGTGCGCCTCACGCAGTCGCAGTTCGAACCGGTAGAGATCACGCCCACCTTCTGGATCGTGCCGAGCTGGCACGAGCCGCCCGCCGGCGCGCAGCAGGTGATCCGGCTCGATCCGGGGCTCGCCTTCGGGACCGGCACGCACCCGACCACGCGCATGTGCCTGCGCTGGATCGCGGCGCACCCGCCGCAGGGACAGCGCGTGCTGGATTACGGCTGCGGCTCGGGCATCCTCGCCATCGGGGCGGCCAAGCACGGCGCGGCCAGCGTCGACGCGGTCGACATCGACGAGGCCGCCGTGCGCTCCACCGAAGCCAATGCGCTGGCGAACGGCGTGCAGCTCGCCGCCGGACTGCCGGACAAGGCCAAGGGCCGCTACGACACGGTGCTGGCCAACATCCTCGCCACGCCGCTGAAGGTGCTGGCGCCGCTGCTCACCGCGCACGTGGCGCCGGGCGGCGCGCTGGTGCTGGCCGGCATCCTGGCGCGCCAGGCGGGCGAGCTGAAGGAAGCCTATGCGCCGTACTGCAGCCTCGAGGTGAGCGACGAGGAAGAGGGTTGGATCCTCATGACGGCGCGCCTGTAATCTCTACAATCGCGGGCTCATGAGCCTGATCACCAGCTGCCCCGCCTGCGGGACGATGTTCCGCGTCGTGCCGGACCAGCTGAAGATCTCCGAAGGCTGGGTGCGCTGCGGCCACTGCAGCGAGGTGTTCGACGCCCCGGCCCACATGGTCGACGAGTCGGTGCTGGAGCAACTGCGCACCGCCGAACCCGCGTCGCGCTTCCCCACCGATGCGGAGGTGCCGGCCTTCCTGGCCGCGCGCCGGTCGGAACCGGAACCGGAACCGCAACCTGAGTCAGAGTCGGAATTCGAACCGGCGCCGGAGCTGCCGCCGGCCACGATGCCGGAGGAGCTCGCCACCCGCCCCACCGCGCTGTACGGCCCGCCGCCGGAAGGCGCAGCGGCGGGCGCGCCCGCCGCCGAACCCGCCGACAGCGCGAGTTCCTACGGCCCCGACAGCGAATCGCTGGAGCCTTCGCCGCTGGACACGCCCTTCGTGTTCCGCCGCTCCGACCTGCTCGATCGCGAGGACACCTCCGTGCTGCCGCCGGCGCCGAGCGAAAGCGAGTGGCCCGAGTCGCACGACGCCGCCGCGGCGGAGGAACTGCACGACGTCTCCTTCGTGCGCCAGGCGCGCCGGCGTGCCTTCTGGCGCCGGCCGCTGGTGCGCACGCTGCTGGCAGTGGCCGGCGTGGTGCTCGCGGCGCTGCTGGCGCTGCAGGTGGGCTACCACGACCGCGACCGGCTCGCGCTGCAGCAGCCGCAGCTGCGCCCCGCGCTCGAGCGCATGTGCGCGCTGCTGCAATGCAGGCTCGGGCCGCCGCGCCAGATCGAATCGATCGTGATCGAGAGCTCGGGCTTCACGCGCGTGCGCAACGACACCTACCGGCTCGCCTTCACCGTGCGCAACACGGCGCGCGTGCAGGTGGCCGTGCCCGCGATGGAGCTGACCATCACCGACGCGCAGGACCAGGCCATTGCCCGCCGCGTCCTCACGCCCTCCGAGCTGGGCGCCACGGGCGACGCCATCGGGCCGGCCGCCGAGTGGTCGGGCGCCGTCGGGGTGGCGGTCAGCACCAATGGCGCTTCCCGCGTGGCGGGCTACCGCCTGCTCGCCTTCTATCCCTAATCCACTCACGAAAGAAAGCCATGGCTGCCGTCATCTGCGGATCGCTCGCCTTCGACAACATCATGAACTTCGAGGGCCGCTTCGGAGAGCAGATCCTGCCCGACCAGCTGCACATCCTCAACGTGTCCTTCCTCGTGCCCTCGCTGCGGCGCGACTTCGGCGGCTGCGCCGGCAACATCGCCTACGCGCTCAAGCTGCTGGGCGGCGAGCCGTTGCCCATGGGCGCCATCGGCAGCGACGGCGGTGACTACCTGCAGCGCTTCGACCAGCTGGGGATCAGCACCGAGTTCGTGCTGCGCGCGGAGGACACGTACACGGCGCAGGCGATGATCATGACCGACCGGGACAACAACCAGATCACCGCCTTCCACCCCGGCGCGATGATGCAGGCGCACCAGGTGAAGGTTCCGGCCCGCCCCGACATCAAGCTGGGCATGATCTCGCCCGACGGCCGCGACGCGATGCTGCAGCACGCCGAGCAGTTCCAGCAGGCCGGCATCCCCTTCGTGTTCGATCCGGGCCAGGGCCTGCCGATGTTCGACGGCTGGGAGCTGGCCCACTTCGTCGAACAGGCGACCTGGGTCACGGTGAACGACTACGAGGGCAAGATGCTGTCGGAGCGCACGGGGTGGAGCGCCGCCGAGATCTCGCGCCGCGTGCGCGGGCTGGTGGTGACGCTGGGCGGCGACGGCTGCGAGGTCTGGGTCGACGGCGAAGTGACGCTGGTGCCGCCGGAGCAGCCGGCCGCGATCGTCGATCCCACCGGTTGCGGCGACGCCTGGCGCGGCGCGCTGCTGCACGGCCTGGAGCAAGGCTGGACGCTCACGCGCTGCGCCCAACTGGGCAACAAGGTCGGCGCCATCAAGATCGCCAGCCGCGGCCCGCAGAACTACACGCTGGACGGGCTGAAGCGGTAAGGGGGGAATACGGACTTCCGAACTTCCGAACTTCCGAACTTCCGAACTTCCGAACTGCCGGACGCAAAGGGCGCAAAGGGTACGCAAAGAACGCAAAAGATACCCTTGAAGGATTCCGTCCTTTTTGCGTCCTTTGCGTATCTTTCGCGTCCTTTGCGTCCGGTAGTTCGGGTAGTTCGGGTAGTTCGGGTAGTTCGGTCGTTCGGTTTTCACGCCCCCCGCGCGAGCGTGACGCCGCCGTCCACCACGATCGTCTCGCCCACCACGTAATCCCCCGCCCGCGAGGCGAGGAAGATCGCGGCGCCGGCCATGTCTTCCGGCTGGCCGATGCGGCCGACCGGCACGCGCTGCGCGACCTCGTCGCCATGGTCGCGCGCCTGCTTGTTCATGTCCGAGGCGAAGGCGCCCGGCGCGATCCCGCTCACCACGATGCCGTCCTGCGCCAGCCGCAGCGCCATGCGCCGCGTCAGGTGGATCAGCCCGGCCTTGCTGGCGGCGTACGAATACGTCTCCCACGGGTTGACCGAGATCCCGTCGATCGAGGCGATGTTGATCACCTTGGCCGGCCGCTCCTTCGCCCCAGCCTTCAGCGCCCCGTGCAGCGCCTGCGTGAGGAAGAACGGCGCCTTCATGTTCAGGTCGACGACCTTGTCCCAGCCGCTTTCCGGGAAGGTGTCGAAGTCCT
>NZ_DASSVG010000555.1:0-6618 GCF_035706265.1 Ramlibacter sp.
GGTGCAGAAGCGGCTCGAGCGCGAGCAGCGCCGCACGAAGATGATCATGCAGGTGCACGACGAACTGGTGTTCGAGGTGCCCGACGAGGAGGTCGAGTGGGCCCGCGCGGAGATCCCGCGCATCATGGCCGGCGTGGCGGAGTTGCGCGTGCCGCTGCTCGCGGAGTTCGGGGTCGGCGCCAACTGGGAGGAGGCGCACTGAAATCAGACCTCCAAACTACCGGCCGCAAAGGACGCGAAGATTTCGCAAAGGACGCAAAAAAGTCAAAGAAGACTCAAAGGTTTTCTTTCGCGCCCTTTGCGTACCTTTGCGTTCTTTGCGTCCGGTAGTTCGGTATTTCCTAGCGCGGGTCCCATCGCCGCAACTCCGGCGCCTCCAGCCCGAACAGGTCCAGCACCCGTCCGAGCGTGTGGTCCACCATCTCCTCCAGGCTGGCCGGCTTGGCATAGAAGGCCGGCACCGGCGGGTAGACGATCGCGCCGGCTTCGGTGACGGCGGCCATGCTGCGCAGGTGCCCCAGGTGCAGGGGCGTCTCGCGCACCATCAGCACCAGGCGCCGGCGCTCCTTCAGCGCCACGTCGGCCGCGCGCGTCAGCAGCGAACTGGTCACCCCGCTGGCGATCTCGGACAGGGTCTTGATCGAGCATGGCGCCACCACCATGCCCAGCGTGCGGAAGGACCCGCTCGCGATCGCGGCGCCGATGTCGGACTGCGCATAGCTGCGGTCCGCCATCGCCCTCAGTTCGTCGGGCGTCACGTCCGACTCGTGCCCCAGCGTCACCTGCGCCGAGTTGCTGAGGACGAGATGGCTCTCCACGTCCAGCCGCCGCAGCATCGCGAGCAGCCGGATGCCGTAGATCGAACCGGAGGCGCCGCTGATGCCCACCACCAGCCGCGGGCGCGATGCAGGCGCGCCCACTCAGCCCTGCTTCTTCTTCTCGGACCAGAGCTCGCCGCCGGTGGCCCAGTCGGACGGCTTGATGTCGTACAGCAGGATGTCCACCGCTTCGGGCTTGCTGCCCAGCGTCTCCACGCAGGCCTGCGTGAGCGCCTGCACCAGGTTCTTCTTCTGCTCGGGGGTGCGGCCCTCGAACATCTCGACGCGGATGGTCGGCATGGGGTTTCTCCTTCTGGCAAAGCGTTCATTGTGCAGGCTCCGGCCGGGTGCCCGGCCGCGCCAGGCGCCATTGCTAAGATGCGGGCCTCGCGCCGCCCCCTTGGGCGGCTTTTCACGTGACCCTCATCGCCATCCTCTTCGCCACGCTCGCCGCCGGCATCGGCAGTGTCTGGCTCGCCGCCGCGCTGATGCGCCTGGGCTGGCTGCCGGGCGCCGGCCCGCAGGAGCGCGGGCCCGCCGAACAGCACCTCCTGAGCCTTGCCGCCGGCGCGCTGCTGGCCACCGCCTTCATGCACCTGCTGCCCGAGGCGCTGGAAAGCGGGCCCGAAGCGCAGGCCCTGTTCGGCACGCTGCTGGCCGGGCTGGTGTTCTTCTTCCTGCTGGACAAGGCGGAGCTCTGGCACCACGGCCACGAGCACCACCACCCGGAGGAGGAGCACGGCCACGACCACGCGCACGTGGCCCACGCGCATGCGCACCACGGCCACGGCGCGCACCCGCGCCCGCAATTGGCCGAACCGGCCCTGCGTTCAGGCGGCTGGGCGGTGCTGACGGGGGACAGCGTGCACTGCTTCGGCGACGGGATCCTGATCGCCTCGGCCTTCACGGCCGATGCACGCCTGGGCCTGGTGGCCGCGCTGGCGGTGCTGGCGCACGAGGTGCCGCACCACATCGGCGACCTGGCCGTGCTGCGGCAGACGAGCGGCAGCCGCCGCGCGGCCCTGGCGAAGGTCTCGCTGGCGGGCGCGGTGACGCCGCTGGGGGGACTGGTGGGCTGGTGGCTGGTCGACCGTCTGGTGGTCTACCTGCCGTACTTCCTGGTGGTGGCCAGCAGCAGCTTCATCTACGTGGCGCTGGCCGACCTGATCCCCCAGTTGCAACGGCGGCTGGGCGCCCGCGAAACGGTGGCCCAGATCGTCTGGCTGCTGGTCGGGATCGGGCTGGTGACGCTCGTGAGCCTGCTGGCGCACGCCCACTGAGCGTCAGCCTTTCGGCTCAATAACGGCGCGGGTTGTTGGGCCGGCGGTCGAAGCGGTTCGGCACGCCGTCGTGGTCGCGGTCACGGAAGCCGCGGTTGAAATGGCGATTGTGGTGCCGGTAGCCGCCGCCGTTGCTGTAGTAGATGTAGCTGGGCTGGGTGTAGACGTAAGGCTGCGAATAGACGTAGCCCGGCTGGACGTAGGGGTAGGGCTGGCTGTAGGCGTAGCCCGGTTGCGTGTAGACGTAGCCGCCCAGCGGCACGCCGATCGACAGGTTGACGGACGTGCGCGCCTGCGCGGGCGCGGCGAACAGAGCGGCACTCGCGGCCACGGCGGCGGCGATGCCGAGAATGCGGGTCTTGCTTCCCATCGAGGTACTCCTTCTGGTGATGTCGCCATGATGGACCCTCCATGTCAATCCCGACTGCAGCGCATGCAAAGCTGCGGTGAAGCTCGCTGCCGTTCGTTTCAGGACGGAACAGCAGTCCTACATTCCTGCGGATGTTGTCCGACAGGTCCGTCAGCCCCGCAGTCCTAAGGTGGGCGGTCGATGGAGGACGCGCACCTCGCGTCGTACCGCGGAGTCCTTCGTCAGGGCATCGACCGACAGCATCCAGAAGGAGAATGAGATGGCATCTCGTGACTACGAAGACCGCGACCGCCAGGGCCGCTGGGGCAGCAGCGACCAGCAGCAGGACCGCGGCCAGGGCTACGGCGGCAGCGAGTCCCGTGGTGGCTGGGGCGGCCAGCAGGGCAACAACTACGGTTCGCCGGGCTCGCAGGGCTCCCAGGGCTCGCAGGGCGGCTACGGCGGCCAGCGCTCGGGCTCGGAATTCGGCTCCCAGCAATCCTCCGGCTACGGCGGGTATGGCGGCGAAGGCCACGGCTACGGCCGCGGGCAGTCCGGGTCGGACTACGGCGGCGGCTCGCAGGGCGGAGGCAGCTGGGGCCGCGGCGAAGGCAGCGAATTCGGCGGCGGCCGCCAGGCCGGCGGCATGCAGTCCTCCGGCTTCGGCGGCGGAGGCGGCGGCTACGGCTACGGCGGCGGCAGCCAGGGCAACCAGGGCAGCTGGGGCGGCCAGGGCAGCTGGGGTGGCCAGGGCTCGCAGGGTGACTGGGGCCGCTACGGCGGCCAGCAAGGCGGTTGGAGCGGCGGCCAGGGCGGCGGCATGCACGGCAGCTACGGCCAGGGCGGCGGCATGGGCGGCAGCAGCTACGGCCAGATGGGCAGCGGCGGCATGGGCAACCAGAGCAGCTACGGCCAGATGGGCGGCGGCACCTACGGCCAGGCCGGCGGCGGCTACGGCGGCAGCCAGGGCTATGGCCAGAGCGGCGGCGGCTACGGCAGCACGCAGGGCTGGCAGGGCGGCCAGCTGCACGACCAGCCGGGCTACGGCGGCCAGGGCAACACCTACTACCAGGGCGTCTACGGCAGCAACCGCGGCGGCGGCATGGGCCAGGGCAGCTACGGCGGCGGCCAGAGCTATGGCAGCCAGGGCTACGGCAGCCAGGGCTATGGCTCCGGTGGTGGCGGCTACGGCGGCGGCCAATACGGTGGCGGCCAGGGCGGCGGCTACGGCAGCAGCCAGGGCAACTTCGGCGGCGGCGGCATGGGCAGCTACGGCCAGAGCGGCTACGGCGGCAGCCAGAGCCAGGGCGGCGGCTACAGCGGCGGCCAGGGCTACGGCCAGGGCGGCAGCTACGGGCAGGGCAGCAGCTGGAGCGGCGGGCAGGGCCAGGGCGGCAGCTACGGCAGCGGCCAGCACCACGACCCCGAGTACCACCAGTGGCGCGAGGAGCAGATCCGCAACCTCGACAACGACTACCAGTCCTGGCGGCAGGAGCGCTACAAGAAGTTCAGCGACGACTTCACCAACTGGCGCAACAGCCGCAGCGGCGGCCAGGGGCAGAACACCACCGCGAGCACCATGGGCAGCGGCAGCTCCAGCGGCACCGGCAGCATGTCGGGCGGCATGGGCAGCAGTTCCGGCCAGGGCAGCCATTCGATGGGGCAGGGCGGCTCCAGCGGCCTGCACGGCTCCAGCGGCATGGGCAGCGCGGGCAGCAGCATGAGCGGCAGCTCGGGCAGCCAGATGGGCGGCAGCTCCGGCAGCTCCGGCAGCTCCGGCAGCAGCGGCAGCAGCGGCAGCAGCGGCAGCAGCGGCAGCACCGCGACGACCGGCAGCAGCTCCGGCAGCAGCGGCTCCAGCAGCACCAGGAAGTGAGCTGCTGAACGCAAAGGGCGGCGCCGCGATGCGGCGCCGCTTTTTTGAGTCCCGAAGGGAGAACCGATGAAGCCGAACCACCTCGTCCTGCCAGCGCTCGCCGCGCTGGCCTTCGCGCTTGGCGCGGCGCAGGCACAGACCGCGCCGGGCGCCGGCACGTCCGCCACCGGCGGCCAGTCGGCCCCGATGGCGCAGCCCGGCACGGGCACGCGCAACCTGCCGGTGCCCAGCAAGCTGGCGCGCGGCGACCGCAAGTTCCTCGAGGCGGCTGCCGGCAGCGGCATGTTCGAGGTGCAGATCGCGCAACTGGCCGCGGCCAAGGCCAACGACCAGAACGTGAAGAGCTTCGCCGGCATGCTGGTGGACCAGCACACCGCGGCCAACAACGAGCTGGTGAAGCTCGCCAACGCCAAGCGAGTCGAGCTGCCGGCCGCGCCCAAGCGCTCGCTGCGCCGCGACATCGAGAAGCTGGGCAAGAAGAACGGCGACGAATTCGACCGCGACTTCGTGCGCGACGTCGGCATCAAGGCGCACGAGAAGGACATCAAGATGTTCGAGAAGGCGCGCGACGATGTGAAGGACCCCGACATCAAGGCCTTCGTGGAGAAGACCCTCCCCGTGCTGCGGGAGCACCTGGCCGCGGCGCAGAGGCTGCCCCAATCGGGCAAGAATGCGGCTGCGATGGGTGCGCACGGGCGTTGAGCGCCGCGGCATCGCGCCCCGCGGAGGAGGGACAGGCATGCGCATGGCGTCGGTGGTGATCTGGGCGGCAGCTGCGCTCGCCGGCCTGCCGGCGGCGGCCGGGCCCGTCCGCGCGCCCGCCTATGCGGCCTCCGCCGCGGCGGACGTGAAGCCGCTCACGCCGGCCCAGCGCCTGGAGCGGCGCTTCCTGCAGATCAGCGCCGCCAACCTGCACTTCCAGGCCGAGGGCTCGCGCCTGGTCCTCGCCAGGTCCGGCAATCCCGCGGTGAAGGACCTGGCCAACAGCCTGCTGGCGCGCCAGCAGGCCGCGCAGCCCGAGCTATTGTGGCTGCTGCACGCGCGCGGCATGGCGCTGCCGCTGGCCACCGGCCCGCACGTGAAGGTGCTCAAGCAGCTGGGCAAGCTCAATGGGGCGAAGCTGGACCGGCTCTACGTCGAGGAGGTGGTGCTCAAATCCTACCAGGCCGACATCGCGAACTACGAGCGCATGGCGCTGGAGGCGCAGGATCCGGCGCTCAAGGCCTGGGCCGAGCGGCAGCTGCCGGCCCTGCGCCTCAATTTCGCCAAGGGCGGCCGGGCGCTGCCGAACGCGCCGCCCGCCCGGCCTCAGCGCGCCGTGTAGCCCGTCACGCGCCAGCGGCCGTCGGGGTCGCGCACGGTGGTCACCGCTTCCTCCACCGCCGCCTTGTTGGCGAACTTGCTCGCGAAGATCGCCGTGACGTAGTCGCCGTCGGGGCGGCCCGGCAGCGACTTCTTGTAGACGGCCTCGACCGGCTGGCGCTCGACGAAGGCGCCCAGCGGATCGCGCAGCTTGGGAATGCCCTCCATCCACGCCGGCAGCGGCACCGTCTGCCGGAACACCTGGCTGGAGCTGTCCCAGGCGGTGCCCCAGTCCTTGCGATCGAGCAGCACCAGCCAGGCATGGGCGGCGGTCTGGCCGGCCTTCTCGAGCGCCGCGTTCGGGCTCTGCGCCGCGGCCCCGGCCGGCTTGGCGCCGGGCGCCAGCGGCAGCGTGGGGCTCGAGTAGCGCGGCAGCGGACGCTCCTGCGCCGCGGCCGCCGCGGCGGCGAGGGCGAGGCCCAGGGCCAGCAGGGTGGGGACGAGGCGCATAGGGAGACTCCAGGCAGGCACGAAAGACGTCCGCAGTCTACCGGTTCGCGGCGGGCGCTCCGGCCGGGCTGGCGCTTTTACCGGGCGTTTACTCCCTCAGCAGCTCGCGCATCAGGCGCGCGTTGACCTGGCCCTGGTCCTCGTAGTTGGTGTTGAAGATCACGTGCACGTGCTCGGCCAGCGTGCCGAGGTGGCGGATCTCCGGCGCCATGGCGGCGAGTTCGTCGGCGGAGTACCAGTAGTCGAAACGCGCCGAGGAGGCGGCCAGGCCCTTCTTGTTCCAGGTCTCCTTGTTGCGGCCATGCAGCCGCACGATCGCGAGCCGGGGATTCGTCACGTCCCACACGCACGGCACGCAGTTGGCGAAGCCCTGGGGCGAATCGACCACCGTGTGCACCAGGCCCAGCGAGCGCTCCCAATCGAGCGTGCGTTCCAGGTGCTCGCCGTGGAACCAGGTGCCGTGGCGGAATTCGGCCGCCAGCA
>NZ_DASSVG010000556.1:0-4685 GCF_035706265.1 Ramlibacter sp.
GGCGCTGAAGCAACTGCCGCAGGACGCCTCGGTGCTGGTGCTTCCCACCCAGCCGGTCGGCTACAGCCCCGAGCACGCGAGTTTTCCGGGCACGCTGACGCTGCCGATCGAGACCGTGCTCGCCACCTGGATCGCGCTGGGTGAATGCGTCGCCCGCGCCGGTGTGCGCAAGCTGCTCCTCTTCAACGGCCACGGCGGCCAGGCGAGCCTGCTGGACATCGTGGCGCGCGAGCTGCGCGTGCGCTGCAACCTGATCGTCTACGGCTGCAACTGGTGGAACCTGCCGCTCGGCGACGAGGTCAACGGCTTGTTCAGCGCCGACGAACACCGCTTCGGCGTGCACGCCGGCCAGATCGAGACCTCGCTGATGCTGGCGCTGGCGCCCGACACGGTGCGCATGCAGCAGGTGCAGGACTTCGCTTCGAGCTCGCGCGAGCGCGCGGCGCGCTACCCGGTCCTCGGCAACGGCCGCAGCGCCAAGCTGGGATGGGCGATGCAGGACTACAACCCGCAGGGCGCGGCGGGGAATGCCGCGGCCGCGGACGCCGCCCACGGGCGCGCCGTGCTGGAGGCGGCCGGCCGGCAACTGGCCTTGCTGCTGCAGGAAATCGCGGCGCTGCCGCTTTCCACCCTCGCGGGCTGATTCGCGAGGGCTTTCCCCTCTCCGCCGTCGCCGGCTGATTCCCGGCCCCCTTCCGTTGCAGCCCGGCTTCGCGTTAGGATTCGCGGCTGAAACTGGTTTCAGTCGCCGATGCCCTCCAAGCCCCGCCCGCCCGTCTTCGCCCCTGCCGCCGCCCGGGCGACGATCGCCGACGTGGCAGAGAAGGCGGGTGTTTCCAAGGCCACGGTCTCCCGCTTCCTGAACCGGCGCGACGAGCTCCTCACGCCGGAGATCGCGGCCCGGGTCGAATCGGCCATCGCCGCCCTGGGCTATGCGCCCAGCCCCATGGCCCAGGCCCTCAAGCGCGGCCGCTCGCGCCTGGTCGGCCTGGTGGTGGCGGACGTGACCAATCCCTTCTCGGTGGCCGTGCTGCGCGGGGCCGAGAAGGCCTGCCAGGAAGCCGGCTACCTGCTGATGCTGTTCAACCTGGGCGACGACAGCCGGCGCGAGCGCGATGCGATCCAGGCCCTGGCCTCCTACCACGTCGAAGGCCTGATCCTGAACACGCTCGGGGCGGACGAGGGCGCTGCCGCTGCCGTCGCCCGCCAGGGCCGCCCGGTCGTGCTGGTGGACCGGCGGCACGCCAACATGCAGGCGGATTTCGTCTCGTTGGACAACGTGGGGGCGATCCGGATGGCGGCCGGCCACCTGCTGGAGTCGGGCTGGGACGACCTGCTGTTCGTCACCGAACCGGCCGCCGGCGTCAGCTCGCGTGAGGAGCGGGTGGCGGCTTTCCGCGCCTTCCTCGCCGCCCACCCGCAGGCGAGCGGCGAGGTGTTCGAGTCTTCCGCCGGCGACGCCGCTGCGCTGGAAACCGCCCTGCGCGCCCAGCAGGCGCGCGGCCGCCGGCCCGCCGTGCTGGCCAGCAACGCGGTGATCACGCTGCGGGTAGCCGACGCGGTGGCGCGCCAGGGCTGGGCCTTCGGCCGCGACCTCGGCCTGGTCGGCATCGACGAGACCGAGTGGGCGCCGCTGGTCGGCCCGGGCCTCACCACCATCGCCCAGCCGACCGACGCGCGCGGACGGCTCGCCACCGCCTGCCTGCTGGAACGCCTGCAGGGCCTGGACCTGCCGCCGCGCCAGATCCTGCTGCCGGGGCGCCTGGTCGTGCGCGGTTCCTCGATCCGGGCGTAAACTCGAATCCGACTAGGGTTTTCCCTGATGAGTCGCTGAAACCGGTTTCTATAATGCAGCCCAGAAACCGGTTTCAAACCGATCGCGCGCCGTGAACTACACCTTCCAGTTCCAGGACGTCTTTGCCGCCTGGCCCCTGCTGCTCAAGGGCACCTGGATCACGATCCAGCTCTCGCTCACCGCCACCGTGCTCGGCCTGGTGGTGGCGATCGTGTGCGCCTGGGCCAAGACCTCGGGCCCGCAGCCGGCCCGCTGGCTGGTCAACGCCTACATCGAGCTGATCCGCAACACGCCCTTCCTGGTGCAGCTGTTCTTCTTCTTCTTCGCCCTGCCGGCGCTGGGGCTGCGCTGGTCGGCGCACGCCGCGGCGCTGGTGGCGATGGTGGTGAACCTGGGTGCGTACGCCACCGAGATCATCCGCGCCGGCATCGAGTCGATCCCGCGCGGGCAGATCGAGGCCGGGCTGGCGCTGAACCTCAAGCGCCACCAGGTGTTCCGCCACATCGTCCTCAAGCCGGCGCTGAAGGCAATCTACCCGGCGCTCACCAGCCAGTTCATCCTGCTGATGCTCAGTTCGGCCGTCGTCTCCGCGATCTCGGCCGACGACCTCACCTCGGTAGCCGCCAACCTGCAGTCGCAGACCTTCCGCAGCTTCGAGATCTACATCGTGGTTGCCGTCATCTACTTCCTGCTGGCGCTGGCCTTCACGATGCTGTTCCGCTTCGTCTACCGCGTGGCGCTGCACTACCCGGACCGCCGCTGATGCGCACCTTCGGCTATCCCGAATTCCTGTACATCCTCGAAGCCGCGAAGTGGACCATCGCGCTGTCGCTGATCGCCTTCGTCGGCGGCGCGATCGGGGGCCTGCTGGTGGCCTTGGGCCGCACCAGCCACAACGCCTTCGCGCGCGCTGCCTCCACTGCCTTCGTGCAGGTGTTCCAGGGCACGCCGCTGCTGCTGCAACTGTTCCTGGTGTTCTTCGGCGCGCCGGTGATCGGCATCGACGTGAACCCGTGGGTCGCCGCCGGCGTGGCGCTGATCCTCAACACCAGCGCCTTCCTCGGCGAGATCTGGCGCGGCTGCATCCAGGCCATCCCGCAGGGACAGACCGAAGCGGCGCACGCGCTGGGCCTGCACTACTTTGCCCGCATGCGCGACGTGATCCTGCCGCAGGCGTTCAAGATCGCGCTGCCGCCCACCGTGGGCTACATGGTGCAGGTGATCAAGGGCACGTCGCTGGCCGCGATCATCGGCTTCACCGAGGTCACGCGCGCCGGCCAGATCATCAACAACGCGACCTTCCAGCCGCTGATCGTCTTCAGCCTGGTGGCCGCCATCTACTTCGTGCTGTGCTGGCCGCTGTCGCTGCTGGCCGCCCGCATGGAGCGCCGCCAGGCCCGCGCGCTGGCGCGCTGAGCCCCGAACCGTTTTTCATCCACTGGAGACTTCCACCATGCAAACCATCTCCCGCCGTGTTTTCGCCGCGCTGGGCCTGGCCGCCACCGTGTCGCTGCTGGCCGCCCCCGCCGTCGCCCAGACGCCGGAGGACCTGAAGAAGAAGGGCGAGATCAACGTCGGCCTGCTGGTGGACTTCCCGCCCTACGGCACCACCAACGCGCAGAACCAGCCTGACGGCTACGACGCCGACGTGGCCCGCCTGCTGGGCAAGGACTGGGGCGTCAAGGTGAACCTGGTGCCGGTGACCGGCCCCAACCGCATCCCCTTCCTGCTGACCAACAAGGTGGACCTGCTGATCGCCTCGCTGGCCATCACGCCCGAGCGCGCCAAGCAGGTGCAGTTCTCCAAGCCGTACTCCGCCGCCACCATCGTGCTGTTCGGGCCGAAGAAGCAGGCGATCAAGGGCCCGGCCGACCTCAAGCCGCTGAAGGTGGGCGTGGCCCGCGCCAGCACGCAGGACGTGGCGCTGACCGCCATCGCCCCGCAAGGCACCGAGATCCGCCGCTTCGACGACGACGCCTCCGCCATGCAGGCCCTGATCTCCGGCCAGGTCGACGCCATCGGCTGCTCCACCACCGTGGCGGCGCAGATCAACAAGCGCCAGCCCGGCGCCTTCGAGCCCAAGTTCGTGCTGCGCCAGCAGGAAATGGCCGTCGCCATGCGCCCCGGCCAGGAGCCCCTGCTCAAGGCTGTGAACGACTTCGTCGCCAAGAACACGGCCAACGGTGAGCTGAACAAGCTGTACAACAAGTGGCTGGGCGCCGACCTGCCGAAGATGCAGTAAAGGCGTAGCGGGGAACAGCATGGACCAGAGGGCCGCAGCCGGCGCCGAACCGATCATCCGCATGCAGGGCGTGCAGAAGTGGTTCGGCAAGTTCCAGGTGCTCACCGACATCGACCTCGCGGTCGCGCCGGGCGAGCGCATCGTGGTGTGCGGGCCTTCGGGCTCGGGCAAGTCCACCCTGATCCGCTGCATCAACGGCCTGGAGACGGTGCAGCAGGGCAGCATCGTGGTGGACGGCATCGACCTCACGGCGCACAAGCGCAACGTGGACAAGGTGCGCGCCGAGGTCGGCATGGTGTTCCAGCAGTTCAACCTGTTCCCCCACCTCACCATCCTGCAGAACTGCACGCTGGCGCCGATGCGCACGCGCGGCATCTCGAAGCAGGAGGCGGAAGCCACCGCCATGAAATTCCTCGAGCGCGTGCGCATCCCCGAGCAGGCCCACAAGTACCCGAGCCAGCTCTCGGGCGGCCAGCAGCAGCGCGTGGCGATCGCCCGCGCGCTGTGCATGACGCCGCGCATCATGCTGTTCGACGAGCCCACTTCCGCGCTCGACCCCGAGATGGTCAAGGAAGTGCTGGAGACCATGATCGGGCTGGCCGAGGAAGGCATGACGATGCTGTGCGTGACGCACGAGATGGGCTTCGC
>NZ_DASSVG010000557.1:0-2274 GCF_035706265.1 Ramlibacter sp.
GATCTGGGCCAGCCGCTCGCGCTCGCTCTCCATGTCCGGGATCGACGCCATCAGGCCCATGGTGTAGGGATGCGCGGGCTGGTGGATCACCTGGTGCACCGGCCCGATCTCCGCCAGCCGGCCCGCGTACATCACCGCCACGCGGTCGCAGGTCTCCGCGATCACGCCCATGTCGTGCGTGATCAGCATGACGGCCGCGCCGTGCTCGCGGCAGATGCGCTTGAGCAGCTGGATGATCTGGGCCTGGATCGACACGTCGAGCGCCGTGGTCGGCTCGTCGGCCACCACCAGCCGGCGCATCCCTACACCATGGGCCTGATGGCGTCGATCCCGGACATGGAGAGCGAGCGCGAGCGCCTGGCCCAGATCGACGGCGCGATGCCGCGCCTGAACGCCATCCCGCCCGGCTGCGCCTACAACCCGCGCTGCCCGCGCGCCTTCGAGCGTTGCACGCGCGAGCGCCCCGAACTGCTCGCCGCCGGCGCCACCCGCGCCGCCTGCTGGCTGCACGCTGCGAATGCGGAGATCCCTGCATGAGCAGCGTCCTCCCGTTGGACTCTCTCTCCGGCGATTCGCACCCTCTCCCCTCTGGGGAGAGGGTGGGGGTGAGGGGCAGCTCCCGACCCCTCGTCCAGGCCACCGACCTCGCCAAGACCTTCGACGTCTCCGCCCCCTGGCTCAACCGCGTGCTGGAACGCAAGCCGCGCCAGCTGCTGCACGCCGTCGACGGCGTGAGCTTTTCCATCGCGCCGGGCCGCACGCTGGCGCTGGTGGGCGAATCGGGCTGCGGCAAGAGCACCGTCGCGCGCCTGCTGGTGGGGCTCTATGCGCCCACGCGCGGCAGCTTCGCCTTCGACGGCCAGGACGCGCACGCGGCCTTCCGCAGCGCCGAAGGCCGCACGCTGCGCCGTCGCATCCAGATGATCTTCCAGGATCCGTACGCGAGCCTCAACCCGCGCTGGAAGGTGCAGGACATCGTGGCCGAGCCGCTGAAGGAGCACGGGCTCGTGACCGGTGCCGCGGACCTACGGGAGCGGGTGGCCGAACTGCTGTCCTCCGTCGGCCTGGCCGCGCAGGACGCCGCGCGCTATCCGCACCAGTTCTCGGGCGGGCAGCGGCAGCGCATCTCGATCGCGCGGGCGCTGGCCACCCATCCCGACTTCCTGGTCTGCGACGAGCCGACCTCCGCGCTCGACGTGAGCGTACAGGCGCAGGTGCTCAACCTGATGAAGGACCTGCAGCGGCGGCTGGGCCTGACCTACCTGTTCATCTCGCACAACCTCGCGGTGGTGCGCCACGTGAGCGACGACGTCGGCGTGATGTACCTCGGGCGGCTGGTGGAACTGGCGGACAAGCAGCAGCTGTTCGCGCAGCCACGCCATCCCTACACCCGAATGCTGCTCGATGCGATCCCGAAGATGCACGACACGGGGCGCGCGCGCACGCCGGTGCAGGGCGAGGTGCCGAACCCCTTGAACCCGCCGAGCGGGTGCGCGTTCCATCCGCGTTGTCCGCATGCGAATGCGCGCTGCAAGGCGGAAAGGCCGGCACTGCTGGAGATCCGCGGGGTGCGCGTGGCGTGCCATGCGGTGGAGGAGGGGCGGATTTGAGGGCCGAAGCGCTGGGCTTTCGCTTCGCTCCAGCGCCAGCCTACCGAAACGCCAGCGCCCGCGATGGTCAACGCTGCGTCGCGTACTCGTAGGCTGGGGCTGAGCGCGAAGCGCGAAGCCCAGCGATCCCGCTCACGCGTACCGCTTCGACCGCAGGTTGTTCTTCATCTCCCGCAACAGCGGCTGCAGCCTGCCGCCGCCGATGCGCAGGGCCACCGTCGTGGCCAGCACGTCGATGATCATCAGGTGCAGCAGCCGCGACACCATCGGGCTGTAGCGGTCGTAGCCCTCCGGATGGTCGGCCGCCAGGTGCAGCTGACCCGCGGCCGCCAACGGGGAGCCTGTGGCCGTGATCACGATGGTGGTGGCGCCATTGCGCCGTGCGATGTCGCAGGCGTCCATCAGGTCGCGCGTGCGGCCGGAGTTGGAGATCACGACCACGCAGTCGCCCGGCCCCAGCAGCGTGGCGCTCATCACCTGCATGTGGCCGTCGCTGTAGGAGATCGTGTTCACGCCGAGGCGAAAGAACTTGTGCTGCGCGTCGAGCGCCACCACGCCGGAGTTGCCGACGCCGTAGAACTCGATGCGGCCGCGCGTGCGGTGCGTTGCCGCCAGCGCCTCGGCCGCCTTGTCGATCGCGAAGGTCGAGGCGTCGTTGCGGTAC
>NZ_DASSVG010000558.1:0-3426 GCF_035706265.1 Ramlibacter sp.
GCTTGGCGACTCTCTCGCGTCCTCTTTCCCTGCCCCGGTCTCTTTCCCTGCCCCGGTCCCTTTCCCTTCCCCGCGCGGAAGGCTGGCCGCCCATCAGGGTCGCCACCGTCCCGGCGTTGGGCTCGAAGCTCGGGATCAGCACGCGCTCGATGCGCTTCTTGATGAGCTTCTCGATCGCGGCAATCGCCTCCAGGTCCTCGGGCGCCACCAGCGAGATCGCCTCGCCGGTGAGGCCGGCGCGGCCGGTGCGGCCGATGCGGTGCACGTAGTCCTCGGGCGAGTGCGGCACGTCGAAGTTGATCACCTGTGGCAGGCCCTCGATGTCCAGGCCGCGCGAGGCCACGTCGGTCGCCACCAGCACCGCCGTCTTGCCGGCCTTGAAGTCCTCGAGCGCCTGCTCGCGCTCCGCCTGGGTCTTGTCGCCGTGGATCGCGTCGGCCTGGATGTGGTCGCGCCGCAGCTGGTGCGCGAGCCGGTTGGCGCCGATGCGCGTGCCGGTGAAGACCAGCACCTGCTTGAGCGCGCGCGTCTGGATCAGGTAGGCGAGCAGCTCGCGCTTTTTCTCGCGCGCGACCGGATGCAGGACGTGGCTCACCAGGTCCGCGACGGCGTTGCGCGCCGCGATCTGCACCTCGGCCGGATTGGTCAGCAGCGCCTTGGCGAGGGTGCGGATCTCGTCGGGGAAGGTGGCGGAAAACAGCAGGTTCTGCCGCTGCGCGGGCAGCAGCGCGATGATGCGCTTGATGTCCGGCAGGAAGCCCATGTCGAGCATGCGGTCGGCCTCGTCCAGCACCAGCACCGACACCTGGTTGAACATCACCGTCTTGTTCTGCACGTGGTCCAGCAGCCGTCCCGGCGTGGCTACCAGCACCTCGACGCCGCGGCGCAGCTCCTGGATCTGCGCATTCATGTCGACGCCGCCGTAGACGACCGTGCTGCGCAGCGGCACGTGCTTGCCGTAATCGCGGAAGCTCTCGGCCACCTGCACCGCCAGCTCGCGCGTCGGCGTCAGGATCAGCGCGCGCACCGGGTGGCGCGCCGGCGAGGCCGAGCTGCTGGCGTGCGCAAACAGGCGCTGCAGGATCGGCAGGGCGAACGCCGCAGTCTTGCCGGTGCCGGTCTGCGCCCCGGCCATCAGGTCGCGGCCGGCCAGCACCAGCGGGATTGCCTGCTCCTGGATCGGCGTGGGCTTCTCATAGCCGAGCTCGGCTACGGCAGCCGCGAGCGGAGGGATCAGGCCGAGTTGTTCGAAGGCAGAAGCGATAGCCTGCGATTATAAGTCAGTTGAGCGTGCGCGCCGCGCGCTCGCCCGGCTCGGCCGGCTCGGTGCCCGGCAGCTTGAGCTCCATGTCCCAGTCGCTCTTCTTCACCGCGGACTGCAGCAGGCGGCATACCGAATGCAGCAGCACCGAGTCGAAGGTCAGCGTAATGCCCTGGCCCTGCGAAGGATGCAGCGCCACCACCGGCTGCCCGTTGCGGTCGTGGCCGGTCTGGATGCGCGCGAGCAGCAGCGGCGCCTCGCCCAGCGGCCGGGCGCTCGCGCCGGCGTCGTAGGGCTTGGAGAAATCCGCCTTGGAAACGGCGTGCTCGTGCTCCAGGCCGAGCAGCGCCTTGCGCGCCTCGGGGTTGGCCTGGGTGCGGATGCGCGGGCTCGCTTCCTCGGCGAGCTTGACCAGCAGCGGCCAGAGCAGCTTGACGAAGCGGCGCGTCAGGGCCAGGCACAGCTCCACGCCCTCGCTGGTGGCCACCAGCATGAGCAGGCGGTCCTGCTCCGCGTCGTAATCCACCTTGAGCTGGTGCAGCCGCATGAGGGGATATTACTGCCGAATGCGGGCGACCAGCGCGGTAGTGGAGCGCTCGTGCTCGAAGGGAATCGAGAGCACCCGCCCGCCGCGCGCCAGCACTTCGCGGCCGCCGGCGATGCGCTCCGGCGGCCAGTCGCCGCCTTTCACCAGCACCTCGGGGCGGCTGGCGGCGATCAGGGCCTCGGGCGTGTCCTCGTCGAACCAGGTCACCGCGTCGACCGAGGCCAGGGCGGCCAGCAGGGCCATCCGGTCCGGCAGCGGGTTGATCGGCCGGTCCGCGGCCTTGCCCAGGCGCCGCACCGACGCATCGCTGTTCAGCGCGACCAGCAGGGCGGCGCCTTCCGCCCGGGCCCGTGCGAGGTAAGTGACGTGGCCGCGATGCAGGATATCGAACACGCCGTTGGTGAAGACCAGCGGCCGCGCCAGGGCGCCGATCCACTGGCCGAGCGCCGCCGGCGGATGGATCTTCGCCTCGAACGGCGGCGGCCTCACGCGCCCGGCTGGGGAGGCGTCGTCGGGCGCGGCGCCGGGCGGCACAGCTCGTCGGTCGGCTGGCAGTAGGTGAACATCTTCACCACCTTGATCACGCCGCCGGTGGTGCGCGCGATCTCCACCGCGTCGTTGGCTTCCTGCTCGGTGACGATGCCGAGCAGGTACACCACGCCGGCCTCGGTGACCACCTTGACGTGCACCGGGTTGAACCGGTTGGCGTCGATGAAGCGCGTCTTCACCTTGGTGGTGATCAGCGAGTCGTTGGCCCGCTCGGCGAGCGACGAGGGCGGCGCAATACGCACCTCGTTGACCACGCCGCGCACGTTGGCGATGTCCTTGACGTCGGCTTCGATGGCGTCGCGCGTCGCCTGGTCGGGGACCTCGCCGGTGAGCAGCACCACCCGGTTGTAGGGCGACACGTTGACGTGCGTCAGGCTGCCGAAGCGCCCGGTGATGCGGTCGCCGATGGTCAGCGCCATGCTTTCGTCGGTGTAGATCGCGCCGGTGGTGCGCCGCTCCAGGGCGGTGGTGAGCGCGGCGGTGCCGCCGGCGCCGATCAGCACGGGCGCGCAGCCCTGCAGCGCCGCAGCCAGGCAGGCCAGCCAGAAAATCCTCATCCACGACCTCCGCAAAGGTGGAAATCTATGCCGTCGCACAGGCAATGCAGCACCAGCAGGTGCACTTCCTGGATGCGCGCCGTGCGCTTGTGCGGCACGCAGATGTGCAGGTCGCCGGCGGCCAGCATCGCGCCCATCCGGCCGCCGCCGTTGCCGGTCAGCGCCACCACGCCGACGCCCAGCTCGTGCGCCGCCCGCATCGCTTCGACGACGTTGGCCGAATTGCCGCTGGTGGAGATGGCGAGCAGCACGTCGCCGCGCCTGCCGATGCCGCGCACCTGCTTGGCGAACACCTGCTCGTAGGCATAGTCGTTGGCGATGGACGTAAGCGTCGAGCTGTCGGTGGTGAGCGCCACGGCCGCCAGCGGCGCGCGCTCGATCTCGAAGCGGTTGAGCAGCTCCGCCGCGAAGTGCTGCGCATCGGCGGCCGAGCCGCCGTTGCCGCAGGCGAGCACCTTGCCGCCGCCGCGCAGCGCTTCGGCGAGCAGCGTGCCGGCGCGCGCGATCGGCTC
>NZ_DASSVG010000559.1:0-9920 GCF_035706265.1 Ramlibacter sp.
GAGGTGCAGGCCCGCTTCACCGGGCCCCTCACCCAGGTGCCGCCGATGCACAGCGCCTTGAAGAAGGACGGCAAGGCCTTATATGAATACGCTCGCGCCGGCATCGAGGTGGAGCGCGAGGCCCGCCAGGTCACCGTCTTCGACCTCCGGCTGAGCCTGCTCGCGCCCGATCTCCTGAAGATCGTGGCCAAGGTCAGCAAGGGCACCTACATCCGCACGCTGGGCGAGGACCTCGGCGCCGCCCTCGGTTGCGGGGCGAGCCTGGTCTCGCTGCGAAGAATTGCCACGGGGCCCTTCGATGTTTCGCACTGCCTGACGCTGGCGGAACTCGAGGCGCTGCCCGAGTCTGAGAGAGGGGCCCGCCTGCTTCCCGTGGAAGCGCTGCTGGCGGGACACGCGCGTGTCACGCTGGGCCCCGAAGATTCCGGCCGCTTCCTCAGCGGCCTGCGCCGCCGCGGCGGCTGGCGCGACACGGAACACGCCGCCGTCTTCGGGGAGTCGCCCAGCACGCTCCTCGGAACCGCCCATGTGAAGGCCGGAGAACTGATCCCCTCCCGCCTGCTGAGCCCGATCGAAATCCAGCAAATCCTCGGCGTGGCCGAGCCAGAGAACGTATGAGCACGCAAATCCGCAACATCGCCATCATCGGCCACGTCGACCACGGCAAGACCACCATGGTCGACCAGCTGCTGCGGCAGTCGGGCACCTTCGCCGAGCACGAGAAGGTGGTCGACACCGTGATGGACAACAACGCCATCGAACGCGAGCGCGGCATCACGATCCTGGCCAAGAACTGCGCCGTCAGCTGGAAGGGCACGCACATCAACATCGTCGACACCCCCGGCCACGCCGACTTCGGCGGCGAGGTGGAGCGGGCCCTCTCGATGGTGGACGGCGTGCTGCTGCTGATCGACGCCCAGGAAGGCCCGATGCCGCAGACCCGCTTCGTGACCAAGAAGGCGCTGGCCCTGGGCCTGCGCCCGATCGTGGTCGTGAACAAGGTGGACAAGCCCGGCGCCAACCCCGACAAGGTGATCAACGCCGCCTTCGACCTGTTCGACAAGCTCGGCGCCAACGACGACCAGCTCGATTTCCCGGTGGTGTACGCCTCGGGCATCAACGGCTGGTCCTCCCTGGCCGAAGGCGAGCCGGGCGAGCAGTGGGGCCCCGACATGTCGGCCCTGTTCGACACCATCCTGAAGCACGTGCCGCAGCACGAGGGCGACGCGAGCGCGCCGCTGCAGCTGCAGATCTCCGCCCTGGACTACTCCAGCTTCGTCGGCCGCATCGGCGTGGGCCGCATCAACCAGGGCACGCTGCGCCCCGCGACCGACGTCCTGGTGATGGAAGGCCCCGACGGCAAGCAGCTGCGCGGCCGCATCAACCAGGTGCTGACCTTCGAGGGCCTCGATCGCGTGCAGGTCAAGGAAGCCGGCCCGGGCGACATCGTGCTGGTCAACGGCATCGAGGAGATCGGCATCGGCGTGACGCTCACCGATCCGCTCGACCCGCAGCCGCTGCCGATGCTGAAGGTGGACGAGCCGACGCTGACCATGAACTTCTGCGTCAACACGTCGCCGCTCGCCGGCCGCGAGGGCAAGTACGTCACCAGCCGCCAGATCTGGGACCGGCTGCAGAAGGAACTGCAGTCCAACGTGGCGCTGCGCGTCAACGAGACCGACGAGGAAGGCGTGTTCCAGGTCATGGGCCGGGGCGAGCTGCACCTGACCATCCTGGTGGAGAACATGCGCCGCGAAGGCTACGAGCTGGCCGTGTCGAAGCCGCGCGTGCTGTTCCACGAGGTCAACGGCGTGCGGCACGAGCCGATCGAGCTGGTCACGGTGGACATCGAGGACCAGCACCAGGGCGGCGTGATGCAGGCCCTGGGCGAGCGCAAGGGCGAGCTGGTGAACATGGAGCCGGACGGCCGCGGCCGCGTGCGCCTGGAATACCGCATCCCGGCGCGCGGCCTGATCGGCTTCTCGAACGAGTTCATGAACCTCACGCGCGGCTCGGGCCTGATCGCCAGCATCTTCGACGGCTACGAGCCGTACAAGGGCGAGATCGCCAGCCGCAAGAACGGCGTGCTGATCTCGATGGACGACGGCGAGATCTTCACCTACGCCCTGGGCAAGCTGGACGACCGCGGCCGCATGTTCGTGAAGGCGAACGACCCGGTGTACGAAGGCATGATCGTCGGCGTGCACAACCGCGACAACGACCTGGTGGTCAACGCCACGCGCACCAAGCAGCTGACCAACTTCCGCGTCTCCGGCAAGGAGGACGCGATCAAGGTCACGCCGCCGATCGAGCTCACGCTGGAATACGGCGTGGAGTTCATCGAGGACGACGAGCTGGTGGAGATCACCCCGAAGTCGATCCGCCTGCGCAAGCGCTACCTGAAGGAGCACGAGCGCAAGCGCGCTCTGCGCGAAGCGGCGTAAGATTTCAGGCAACCCAACAGCCGGACGCAAAGAACGCAAAGGATCCGCAAAGGACGCAAAAGGATTCAAGGATTCGTCTTTGTCCTCCTTTGCGTCCTTTGCGCTTCTTTGCGTCCTTTGCGTCCGGTACCCGTATTGACGCGGCCTGACTTGCAGCGACGCCGACAAGAACAATGAAACTTACCCACACCCGCGCGGTGTTCCTCATGGTCGCCGTGACCCTCATGTGGTCCATCGCGGGCGTGATCACGCGGCACCTGGAGCACGCGCGCAGCTTCGAGGTGACCTTCTGGCGCAGTTTCTTCACCGTGCTGTCGCTGCTGGTGATCCTGCCTTTCTTCCAGGGCCGGCAGGTGTTCGCGAAGATCCGCACCGGCGGCTGGCCGCTGTGGCTGTCGGGCCTGTGCTGGAGTGTCATGTTCACTGCCTTCATGGTGGCGCTCACGCTCACCAGCGTGGCCAGCGTGCTGGTGACCATGGCCCTGGGGCCCTTCCTCACGGCGCTGATCGCGCGCATCGCGATCGGCCACCGCATCCCGGCGCGCACCTGGCTGGCCATCCTGGCCGCGGGCGCGGGCATCGCCTACATGTACGGCGTGCAGATCGAGGCCGGCCGCTTCACCGGCACGCTGGTCGCGTTGTGCGTGCCGCTGGCCGCCGGCGTGAACTGGACGATCAACCAGCGCGCCCATGCCCACGGCAACCGAGTCGACCTGGTGCCGGCCGTGCTGGTGGGCGCCGCGATTTCCTCGGTGCTGACGCTGCCGCTGGCGATGCCCCTGCAGGCCTCCGCCCACGACGTCGCGCTGCTGGGACTGCTGGGCCTGGTGCAGCTGGCCATCCCCTGCGTGCTGGCGGTACTCTGTGCGCGCGTGCTGCACGCGCCCGAGATGTCGCTGCTCGGCCTGCTGGAGGTGATCTTCGGGATCCTGCTGGCCTGGCTCGGCGCCGGGGAGGTGCCCCGGCCGGCGGTGCTCACGGGGGGTGCGCTCGTGATCGGCGCGCTGGTCGTCAACGAACTGGTGGGATGGAGGCAGAGGGTATGAGCAACGTCGTGACGCAGGTGCGGGGCAGCGCCGGCTTCATCACGCTGGACCGGCCGCGGGCGCTCAACGCGCTGTCGCTGGAGATGATCCGCGACCTGACGGCGGCCCTGCTCGAATGGCGCGACGACGACCGGGTGGAGCGCGTGGCGCTGCGCGGCATGGGCCGCGAAGGGCCCTTCGGCGCCTTCTGCGCCGGCGGCGACATCCGCTTCTTCCACCAGGCGGTGCTGGCGGGCGATCCGCGGCTGGAGGACTTCTTCACCGAGGAATACGCGCTCAACCACCTGATCCACGGCTACCCCAAGCCCTACGTCGTGTTCCTCGACGGCATCGTGATGGGCGGCGGCATGGGCATCTCGGCCCACGGCGGCGACACCAGCCTGCGCATCGTCACCGAGCGCACGAAGATGGCGATGCCGGAGACCAACATCGGCCTGTTCCCGGACGTCGGCGGCGGCTGGTTCCTGGCCCGCTGCCCGGGACGCATCGGCGAGTACCTCGCGCTCACGGGGCAGGCGATCGGCTGGTCCGATGCGCTGGCGGCGCGGCTGGCCGACGGCGTGCTCGCTTCCTCCGAATTGCCCGCCGTGTGGGAGAGCCTGGCCGATGCGGAGGCCTTCGAGCGCCTGTGCGAGCGGCTGCGGCAACCGGCGGGCGGGCAGGGGCTGGAGCTGGCGAGCCGGCGGGCGGAGATCGATCGCTTCTTCGGCCTGGGCTCGGTGCCGGAGATCGTCGCAGCGCTGGAGGCGGACGGATCGGACTGGGCCACCCACACCGCGGCGCTGCTGCGCCAGCGTTCGCCGCTGATGCTGCACGTGACCCTGGAGCACCTGCGGCGGGCCCGCCATCTCACGCTGGCGCAGGACCTGCGCATGGAGCGCGACATGGTGCGGCACTGCTTCCAGCTGCGCCCGGGTGCGGCCAGCGAGACCTTCGAGGGCATCCGCGCACTGGCCATCGACAAGGACCATGCGCCCAAGTGGAACCCGGCGCGCATCGAGGACGTCACGCCGGCGATGGTGAAGCCGTTCTTCGACAGCCCGTGGCCGGCGCACGCGCACCCGCTGCGCGGGCTGGCGTGATCAAAGCTGGCGGTACACCGCCTCCGCGAGCACCAGCATCGCCGGGCGCGGCAGCTTGCCGGTGATGGCGTAGCCGAAGCCGTTCTCCACCCAGTAGAAGCTCGCCACGCCGCCTTCGTTGGCGAAGCGGAAGGCCGTCTCGCCCATGCCCTTGCCGGCCGCGCCGTCGACGGCGCCGACGTAGAGCGTGACGCGCTCGCCGTTGGCGTTCTGGTACATGAACTGGGCGCGGGCGCCGGAATCCCCCGGCAGCAGCCGCCCGCCCACCAGCTCGTAGCCCGAGGGCTGCAGCGTCGGCAGCTTCAGCGGCCGCTCGAGGCGCTTGGAGAGCCACTGCACCAGGTGCTGCTGCTGCGCGGCCTCCACTTCGACCGGGTGCCGCACCTCCGGCACGTAGACGGTATAGGCGAGGGCCGCCTGCCGCACGAACTGGCCGGTGGCGTGGGCACCCGTGGCCACCGTCGTCGTGCGCTCCTGCCACTGCAGGTGGCCGGCCCATCCGAGCGCGAAGGCGAGCAGCACCGAGGCGGCCATGCCGCCCCAGCGGGACCACTGGCTGAAGCGGCTGCTGCGGCGATCGAGCAACTGCGCCGCATGCAGCAGGTGGGCCGGCACGGGCTGCTCCAGCACCTCGGCGTGCAGGTCGCGCAGGGCCAGGCGCTGGGCCTTCCAGGCGTGGATCTGGCGCGCCAGCGCCGCATCGGCGCCCAGGCGCGCCTCCACCGCGGCGTTCTGCAGCGGATCGAGCCGGCCGTCGACGTAGGCGTGCAGCTCGGGATCCTCGGACATGGGAAAGGTGCTGTCCTTCATGGTCGTTCCATCACTTCAGGCGGCGCAGCGCGGGCGCACGGGCGGCCGCGGCCGCCGCCGCGGCGCCACCCTCCATCAGCTCGCGCAGCCGGCTGCGGGCCCGCGACAGGCGCGACATGACGGTGCCAATGGGCACGCCCGTGATGCGCGCGACGTCCTCGTAGCGCAGGTCCTGCAGCGTCACCAGCAGCAGCACCTCGCGCTGTTCGGGCGGCAGCCGCAGCAGGCAGCGCTGCAGGTCGAGCGTCTGCTCGGGGCTCTCGGCGGGCGCCGGCAGGTCGCTCACCACGTCGTCGAGGTCCACGCGCTGGCCGCCCTGGCGCATGGCCCGGCGTGCGCCGTCGACGAACAGGTTGTGCATCAGCGTGAACAGCCACGCGCGCAGGTCGCTGCCGGCGGACCAGAGCTGCCAGCGCTCGCAGGCGCGCTCCAGCGTGTCCTGCACCAGGTCGTCGGCGGCCCAGGCATCGCCGGTGAGCGAGCGCGCGTAGCGCCGCAGGTCGGGGATGTGGCCGACCAGGCTGTGCGACGCGGTGGGAGTGCTCATGCCGGGAGCCTAGCCGATGCGAGGGGATCCGCGCATCGGGACAGACGCGCTCACGGGCGGGCGAGGTGCCAGACGTTGTTGACGCCTTCGCCGGTGCGGTCGCCGGCCTTGGTGTCCTTGATCCAGTAGTACACCGGCTTGCCCTTGTAGGCCCATTGGCGGCTGCCGTCGTCGCGGGTGACGATCGACCAGTCGCCGCTGGCGCGGTCGCTGGCCTTGGCCATCAGGGGCGGCCAGTTCACGGCGCACGGGCCGTTGCACACCGACTTGCCCGAACCCATCGCGTCGCGGTCGAACGTGTAGAGCGTCATGCCGTTGGGCCCGACGAACACGCCGTCGGCCACGCGCGCGGGCGCGCTGGACGACGACATCGACATCGAGCTGCAGCCGGCGAGCGCGGCGGCGAGGGCGAGCGGGGCGAGGAGGGAAGCAAGGCGCATGGTCGTTCTCCTGTTTGAGTGGTATTCACTCGGATGAACGAAGCGCGGGGCCGGTTTATTCCGTGCCCGTCAGCGGTGCCGCTCCTTCATGGCGCGCTCGACTTCGCGCTTGCCTTCGCGCTCCTTGATGGTCTCGCGTTTGTCGTGCGTGGCCTTGCCCTTCGCCAATGCGATCTCCACCTTGGCGCGGCCGTTCTTCCAGTACAGCTGGATCGGCACCAGCGTGTGGCCTTTCTGTTCCACCTTGCCGATCAGCCGCCGGATCTCGTCCTTGTGCATCAGGAGCTTCTTCGTGCGCGCCGCTTCCGGCGTGACGTGGGTGGAGGCGGTCTTCAGCGGGTTGATCTGGCAGCCGATGAGGAACAGCTCGCCGTCGCGGATCACGACGTAGCCGTCGGTGAGCTGCGCCTTTCCTTCGCGCAGCGCCTTCACCTCCCAGCCCTGGAGGACCAGGCCGGCCTCGAACCTCTCCTCGAAGAAGTAGTTGAAGGCGGCCTTCTTGTTGTCTGCGATGCGCGCGGGAGTTTCTTTCTTGGTTGCCATGGAGGGGCAGGTGGGGGCCGCGAGGGCTCTCTACAATGTGGCGCGGGCCCGCAATTCTCCCATGAAGACCATCCACAAGTCCGTGCTGATCTGGTACAGCGCCGAAGAGATGTACGCGCTCGTCACCGACGTCGCCAAGTACTGCGAGTTCCTGCCCTGGTGCGACCATTCGCGCGTGGTGGCGCTGGAGCCCGATGGCATGAAGGCCGAAATGGGCATCGCCTTCGGCGGCATCCACCAGACCTTCACCACCCGCAACCACCACGTGCCCGGGCGCGAAGTGCGCATCCGGCTGGTGGACGGCCCGTTCTCCAACCTCGATGGCACCTGGAAGTTCCAGCCGCTGGGCGAGGCCGGCCAGCGCGCCTGCAAGGTGACGCTGGAGATGACCTACAGCTTCAAGAACGCCGCGCTCTCCGCCATGGTGGGGCCGGTATTCGACAAGATCGCAGGCAGCCTGGTGGACGCCTTCGTCAAGCGCGCCGAACAGATCTACGGCTGATGGCGCACGTCACGGTCTGCTGGTCGCCCGCCCCGCGCGAGGTCGTGGAGTGGCCGCTCGATCTGCCGCAGGGCGCGACGGTGGCCGATGCGGTGCGTGCGAGCGGCTTCGCGGCCGCTGCCGGCACGCCCATGCCGGATGAAGGCGAGCTCGGGATCTGGGGCCGCCGCTGCAGCCCGCAGCAGCCGGTGCGCGAGGGCAACCGCATCGAGATCTACCGCCCGCTGCGCGTGGATCCGAAGGTGGCGCGGCGCGAGCGCTTCCGCAAGCAGGGGGCGCGGGCCGCGGGGCTCTTCGCCCAGCGCCGGCCGGGGGCGAAGCCTGGTTACTGACGGTCGGCGCGGCAGTCGCTGGCGATGATTTCCTCGGCCCGCCGGATCTCGGCGGCCCGGCGCGCATCGTCCATGAACTCGCGCTCGCCCTTGTCGTTGAAGAAGACGATGCGCTGGCCCGACTCCAGGTTGGCCTTGGCGCCGCGGGCGCGGGTGCAGTTGTCGGCGCGCGCGGCGGCGACCTTTTGTTCCTCGGCCTTCTTCTTTTCCGCTTCCGCAGCGGCGGCCTGCTTGCGCTTTTCCTCCAGCGCCTGGTCCTTGCCGGCCGGCTTCAACGTGGGATCGACGCCGCCCGGGGCGGTCTTCGCGGCGACCGGCGCCGGCGCGCTTTCGGCCGGCACGGCGGCGCTGCGCATGCCGGGCTGCTTCAGGATGCGGTTGGGCGCGATGTCGGGCGGCGGCGGCTGGTCGCTGAAGACCCGCCGGCCTGCGTTGTCGAGCCATTGCCATTCGGCCGCAGCGGCCAGGGGCACCAGGCAGGCGAGCGAGAGGACGGCGAGGCGAACGGCATTCATGCGGTCAGTGTAGCCCGGCCTGCCCGGAATCCGGCCCCCCGGGAAGGGGGGCCGTGGCGCGGCAGCCCCACGCAACCTGTGCAAAAGTGCACGCGGGTACAATCGTTTTTTTGGAGCCCTTCCCATGCGCCTTCTCGGAAAAGCGCTCACCTTCGACGACGTGTTGCTGGTGCCGGCGTTCTCCCAGGTCCTTCCCAAGGACACATCCCTCGCGACCCAGCTCTCCCGCAACATCCAGCTGAACATGCCGCTGGTGTCCGCCGCCATGGACACCGTGACCGAGGCCCGCCTGGCCATCGCCATCGCGCAGGAAGGCGGCATGGGCATCGTGCACAAGAACCTCACGCCGCAGCAGCAGGCCGCCGAGGTGGCGCGGGTGAAGCGCTACGAGTCCGGCGTCCTGCGCGACCCGGTGGTGATCACGCCGCAGCACACCGTGCGCCAGGTGATGGCCCTGCAGGAGCAGCTGGGCATCTCCGGCTTCCCGGTGCTCGATGGCGGCAAGGTGGTGGGCATCGTCACCGGCCGCGACCTGCGCTTCGAGACGCGCTACGACGTGCCGGTGAGCCAGATCATGACCCCGCGCGACAAGCTGATCACGGTGCGCGAGGGCACGAGCCTGCTGGAAGCCAAGGCGCTGTTGAACAAGCACCGGCTGGAGCGCCTGCTGGTGGTGAACGACGCCTTCGAGCTCAAGGGCCTCATCACCGTCAAGGACATCACCAAGCAGACCAGCTTCCCCAACGCCGCGCGCGACCCGAGCGGGCGGCTGCGCGTGGGCGCGGCGGTCGGCGTGGGCGAGGGCACCGAGGAGCGGGTCGAATGCCTGGTCAAGGCCGGCGTCGACGCCATCGTGGTGGACACGGCCCACGGCCACAGCCGGGGCGTGATCGAGCGCGTGCGCTGGGTCAAGCAGAACTATCCGCAGGTCGACGTGATCGGCGGCAACATCGCCACCGGCGCCGCCGCGCGGGCGCTGGTGGAAGCCGGCGCCGACGCCGTCAAGGTGGGCATCGGCCCCGGCTCGATCTGCACCACCCGCATCGTCGCAGGCGTCGGCGTGCCGCAGATCACGGCCATCGACAACGTGGCCACCGCGCTCGCCGGCAGCGGCGTGCCCCTGATCGCCGACGGCGGCATCCGCTACTCCGGCGACATCGCCAAGGCCATCGCGGCCGGCGCGCACACCGTCATGATGGGCGGCATGTTCGCCGGCACCGAGGAGGCCCCCGGCGAGATCGTGCTGTACCAAGGCCGCAGCTACAAGAGCTACCGCGGCATGGGCTCCATCGGCGCCATGCAGCAGGGCAGCGCCGACCGCTACTTCCAGGAAGCGACCACCGGCAACCCGAACGCCGACAAGCTGGTGCCCGAGGGCATCGAAGGCCGGGTGCCATACAAGGGCTCGCTGGTCACCATCGTCTACCAGCTCGCCGGTGGCGTGCGGGCGGCCATGGGCTATTGCGGCTGCGCCAGCATCGAGGAAATGCGCTCGCGCGCCGAATTTGTCCAGATCACCGCCGCCGGCATGCGCGAGAGCCACGTCCACGACGTGCAGATCACCAAGGAAGCGCCGAACTACCGGGTGTCGTGAGCCAGCGGCGGATCGGCGGGCCTTGACTGGCGCGGCAGCGCCAAAAAATTTTGAGGCAAAAATGA
>NZ_DASSVG010000560.1:0-7436 GCF_035706265.1 Ramlibacter sp.
GGGCACGAAGAAGGTCCAGGGCAGGAACTGGCCGCCGTGGGTGTGGCCGGAGAGTTGCAGGTCGAAGCCCGCCGCCGCCGCCGCCGGCGCCGTGCGCGGCTGGTGCGCGAGCAGCACCCGCGGCGCGGCGGGCGGGGCGCCGCGCAGGGCCGCCTCGGGATCGCTGCGGTGCGCGGGGTCGAAGTGGTGGCCGCTGTAATCGGGCACGCCGGCCAGCACGATGGCGGCGCCGTCGTGCTGCAGCACCACGTGCTCGTTGTGCAGCACGCGCACGCCGAGCCGCCCGAGTTCCTCCAGCCAGCCATGGACGCCCGAGTAGTATTCGTGATTGCCGGTGACGAAGAAGCTGCCGTGGCGCGCCCGCAGTTGCGCCAGCGGGGCGACGTGCGGCGCCAGGTCGCGCACCGAGCCGTCCACCAGGTCGCCCGTGATCGCCACGACGTCCGGTTCCAGCGCGTTGACGCGCTGCACGATCGCATCGAGGTAGTCGCGCTTGATGGTCGGGCCCACGTGGATGTCGCTGATCTGCACGATGCGGAATCCCTGCAGCGGCCCGGGCAGGCCGGCGATCGGCACCGTGACGCGCACCACGGGGGCCGTGCGGCGGGCGTTGATGAGGCCGATCAGCGACAGTGCCAGGGCCAACAGGGGCACGGCGGCGGCCGTGTTCTCGCCCAGTTGCGGCGAATCAAAGTTCGCAAGGTCGAGGACGAGCAGCATCAGGTCTCGCATGACAGCCAGGACCAGCAGCGAGGAAAAAAGTCCCATGCACAGCATGCCGGCCCACGTGAGGCGGTCGGCGGCGCCCGGGCGCAGCAGTCGGCGCGCGAGCAGGGACAGGGGGACGAGCAGCGCGGAGGCGAGCAGGAAGAGCGCCAGCGCGAGCCCTGCACTCCAGGGCAGCTGGGGAACGATGCGCGCGCCGATGTACAAATGCAGCGCGAGGGACAGGGCGAGGAGGGTGGCCAGCGACATGCTGAAATCGGACTCGCGCCAGTGTGCCCCCGCTGCGTCGCGGCAGTGCTCATCAGGGTTTCATGTAAGCTCGCGGTCAGGTCGAGCCGGAGGTCGCGGGATCCACCAGGCTCCAATCAGGAGAAGAGTTCATGCAGATTGATTTCGCTGCCGAGGCCACGGCAGGTGAAACCCGTGTGGCCGCCGCCCCCGCGCCGGCCACCAAGGCATTGCTGATCGGCGTGCCGAAGGAGACGGCCGCCGGCGAAAAGCGCGTGGCGACCGTGCCCGAGGTGGTGGCCAAGCTGCTGAAGCTCGGCTTCCGCGTCGCCGTGCAAAGCGGCGCCGGCGATGCTTCCAACTTCGCCGACGACACCTACCGCGAGGCCGGCGCCGAGATCGTCGACGGCGCCGCCAGGCTGTTCTCGGTGGCCGACATCATCTTCAAGATCGGCGTGCCGACGGCCGATGAAGTCGCGCTGATGCACGAAGGCCAGACGCTGATCACCTTCATCTGGCCGGCGCAGAACCCGGAGCTGATGAAGCAGCTGGCCGCCCGCAAGGTCACGGTGCTGGCCATCGATTCGCTGCCGCGCACGCTGTCGCGCGCGCAGAAGATGGACGCGCTGACCTCCACGGCCGGCGTCAGCGGCTACCGCGCCGTGATCGAGGCGGCCCATGCCTTCGGGCGCTTCTTCAGCGGGCAGATCACGGCCGCGGGCAAGGTGCCGCCGGCCAAGGTCTTCATCGCCGGCGCCGGCGTCGCCGGCCTGGCCGCCATCGGCACCGCGGTGGGGCTGGGCGCCATCGTGCGCGCCAACGACACGCGCGCCGAAGTGGCCGACCAGGTCGTCTCCATGGGCGGCGAGTTCGTCAAGGTCGACTACGAGGAAGAAGGCTCGGGCGGCGGCGGCTACGCCAAGGTCATGAGCGAGGGCTTCCAGAAGGCGCAGCGCGAGATGTACGCGCAGCAGGCCTGGGAAGTCGACATCATCATCACCACCGCGCTGATCCCCGGCAAGCCCGCGCCGCGGCTGATCACCGCCGAGATGGTGCAGAGCATGAAGCCGGGCAGCGTCATCGTCGACATGGCGGCCGAGCGCGGCGGCAACTGCGAACTGACGGTGCCGGGCGAGGCCGTGGTGCGCCACGGCGTGACCATCGTCGGCTACACCGACCTGGCCTCGCGCCTGGCCAAGCAGTCCTCGACGCTCTACGCGACCAACCTGCTGCGCCTGACCGAGGAGCTGTGCAAGACCAAGGACGGCAGGATCGACGTCAACATGGAAGACGATGCGATCCGCGGCCTGACGGTGGTCAAGGAAGGCAACATCACCTGGCCGCCACCGCCGCCGAAGGTCGCGCCGGCGCCGGCCGCGAAGCCGGCCGCGGCGGCGAAGCCGGCCGAGAAGGCCAAGGGCCACGGCCACGGCGCCGGCGAACCGATGTCCGCCACGGCGCTGGCCACCGTGTTCGGCATCGGCGCCATCCTGTTCCTGCTGGTGGGCCTGTACGCGCCGGCGACCTTCCTGTCGCACTTCACCGTGTTCGTGCTGGCCTGCTTCGTCGGCTACATGGTGGTGTGGAACGTCACGCCCTCGCTGCACACGCCGCTCATGAGCGTGACCAACGCGATCTCCTCGATCATCGCCATCGGCGCGCTGATCCAGGTGGCGCCGCCGCTCACCGACGGCGGGGCCGACCGGCCCAACGTGCTGATCCTGGCGCTGGCGGTGTTCGCGCTGGCGCTGACGGCCGTCAACATGTTCGGCGGCTTCGCGGTCACGCGGCGCATGCTGGCGATGTTCCGCAAGTAAGAAGGAGACGGACATGAACGCAAGCCTTTCCACCGTCTCCTACATCGGCTCGACCATCCTGTTCATCCTGAGCCTGGGCGGCCTGTCCAACCCCGAGACCGCCCGGCGCGGCAACGTCTTCGGCATCATCGGCATGACCGTGGCGGTGCTCGCCACCGTGTTCGGCCCGCGCGTCACGCCGGCCGGCTATGCCTGGATCATCGCGGCGCTGGTCGTCGGCGGCAGCATCGGCATGGTCGCGGCCAAGAAGGTGCAGATGACGCAGATGCCGGAGCTGGTCGCGCTGATGCACAGCCTGGTGGGTCTGGCGGCCTGCCTGGTCGGCTTCGCCAGCTACGTCGACACCTCCACCGTGTTCGCGACGCCGGCCGAGAAGTCCATCCACGAAGTGGAGATCTACGTCGGCATCCTGATCGGCGCCGTCACCTTCTCCGGCTCGATCATCGCCTTCGGCAAGCTGTCCGGCAAGATCGGCGGCAAGCCGCTGCTGCTGCCGGCGCGCCACTGGATCAACCTGCTGGGCCTGCTGGTCGTGATCTGGTTCGGCCGCGAGTTCCTGCATGCCGAGACCATCCAGGCCGGCATGACGCCGCTGATCGTGATGACGGTGATCGCGCTGCTGTTCGGCATCCACATGGTGATGGCCATCGGCGGGGCGGACATGCCGGTGGTGGTGTCGATGCTCAATAGCTACTCCGGGTGGGCGGCCGCGGCCACCGGCTTCATGCTGTCCAACGACCTGCTGATCGTGGTGGGCGCGCTGGTCGGCTCCTCCGGTGCCATCCTGTCGTACATCATGTGCCGGGCGATGAACCGCAACTTCATCAGCGTGATCGCCGGCGGCTTCGGCACCGGCGGCGGTGCGCCCGCGGCGGCGGCCGGCGCGCAGCCGGCCGGCGAGGTGACGGCGGTCAGCGCCGCCGAGACGGCGGAGCTGCTGCGCGAATCGAAGAACGTGATCATCGTGCCGGGCTACGGCATGGCGGTGGCGCAGGCGCAGCACACGGTGTACGAAATCACCAAGCACCTGCGCGAGAAGGGCGTCAACGTACGCTTCGGCATCCACCCGGTGGCCGGGCGCATGCCGGGCCACATGAACGTGCTGCTGGCCGAGGCCAAGGTGCCCTACGACATCGTGCTGGAGATGGACGAGATCAACGAGGACTTCCCGGAGACCGACGTGGCCATGGTGATCGGCGCCAACGACATCGTGAACCCGGCGGCGCAGGACGACCCCACGAGCCCGATCGCCGGCATGCCGGTGCTGGAAGTGTGGAAGGCCAAGACCTCGATCGTGATGAAGCGCAGCATGGCCTCGGGCTACGCAGGGGTCGACAACCCGCTGTTCTACAAGGACAACAACCGGATGCTGTTCGGCGATGCAAAGAAGATGCTCGACGAGGTGCTGGTGGCGCTGAAGGTCTGAAATGACACAATGACGGCCGGTGGATGACGCCGGCGCAGTACGGCGAATGACGGGGCGACCCGTCATTTGTCCATCTGGCGCGATAACAAGATGGAGACCCGCATGAACGACCGCCCCTGGCTTGCCGCCTATCCACAAGGCGTGCCGGCCGACATCGATCCCTCGCAGTACCACTCGCTGGTGCAGCTGATGGAGGAGAGCTTCGTCAAGCACGCTGCCCGCACGGCCTACGTGTTCATGGGCAAGGAGCTGAGCTTCGGCGAGACCGATTCCTTCAGCCGCGCCTTCGCCGCGTACCTGCAGGGGCTGGGCCTGGTCAAGGGCGACCGGGTGGCGATCATGATGCCCAACGTGCCGCAGTACCCGGTGGCCGTGGCCGCCATCCTGCGCGCCGGCTTCGTGGTGGTGAACGTCAACCCGCTGTACACGCCGCGCGAGCTCGAGCACCAGCTGAAGGACTCGGGCGCCAAGGCGATCGTCATCATCGAGAACTTCGCCAACACGCTGCAGCAGTGCATCGCCGCCACGCCGGTGAAGCACGTGGTGCTGGCGAGCATGGGCGACATGCTGGGCGGCCTCAAGGGCGCGCTGGTCAACTACGTGGTGCGCAAGGTCAAGAAGATGGTGCCGGCCTACAGCCTGCCCGGGGCCGTGCGCTTCAACGAAGCCGTCAAGCAGGGCAGCCGCAGCACCGTGCGCAAGCCCGAGATCAAGCCCGACGACGTGGCGGTGCTGCAGTACACCGGCGGCACCACGGGCGTCTCCAAGGGCGCGGTGCTGCTGCACCGGAACGTGATCGCCAACGTGCTGCAGTCCGAAGCCTGGAACCAGCCGGTGATGGGCAAGGTGCCGGCCAGCGAGCAGCCCACGGGCGTGTGCGCGCTGCCGCTGTACCACATCTTCGCCTTCACGGTGGGCATGATGCTGTCGCTGCGCACCGGCGCCAAGCTGATCCTGATCCCCAACCCGCGCGACCTGCCGGCCGTGCTGAAGGAGCTCTCCAAGTACAAGTTCCACAGCTTCCCGGCCGTCAACACGCTGTTCAACGGCCTGGCCAACCATCCCGATTTCGACAAGGTGGACTGGTCCAACCTGAAGGTGTCGGTGGGCGGCGGCATGGCGGTGCAGGGCGCGGTGGCCAGGCTGTGGCTGCAGAAGACCGGCTGCCCGATCTGCGAGGGCTACGGCCTGTCGGAAACCTCGCCTTCGGTGAGCTGCAACCCGGTGACCAGCACCGAGTTCACCGGCACCATCGGCGTGCCGCTGCCTTCCACCTGGATGAAGTGCATCGACGACGAGGGCCGCGAGGTGCCGCGCGGCCAGCCGGGCGAGATCGCGATCAAGGGCCCGCAGGTGATGGCGGGCTACTGGCAGCGCCCCGACGAGACGGCCAAGGTCATGACGGCCGACGGCTACTTCAAGACCGGCGACATCGGCATCGAGGACGAGCGCGGCTACTTCCGCATCGTCGACCGCAAGAAGGACATGGTGCTGGTGTCCGGCTTCAACGTGTACCCCAACGAGGTCGAGGACGTCGTGGCGATGCTGCCCGGCGTGGCCGAATGCGCGGTGGTCGGCGTGCCGGACGAGAAGACCGGCGAGGCGGTGAAGCTGGTGATCGTGAAGAAGGACCCGTCGCTCACCGAGCAGAAGGTCAAGGAGTACTGCCGCGCGAACCTCACCGGCTACAAGCAGCCGCGCGTGGTGGAATTCCGCACCGACCTGCCCAAGACGCCCGTGGGCAAGATCCTGCGGCGGGAGCTGCGCGACAAGAAGTAGCAGGAACAGCCGGATACGGACAGCCGAATACGGACTACCGGACGCAAAGGGCGCAAAGGGCGCGCAAAGGACGCAAAAAATAAGGCAAAGACAACTTCAAGGCCTTTCTTTTGCGTCCTTTGCGGACCTTTGCGTTCTTTGCGTCCGGTAGTTGGGTTCTTCTGGTACGCGACAATCTCCCCATGCTGCGCTTCATCCTGACCCGCCTGTCGCTGGTCATCCCCACGTTCTTCGGGATGACGCTGCTGGCGTTCTTCCTGATCCGGCTGGTTCCCGGCGACCCGATCGAGACCATGGCGGGCGAGCGCGGGATCGACCCGGCGCGGCACGCCAAGCTGGTGCAGGAGTACGGCTTCGACCAGCCGGTGCTGGTGCAGTACGGCGTCTACATCGCGCGCGTGCTCAAGGGCGACCTGGGCAAGTCCATCATCACGCAGGCGCCCGTGCTGAGCGAATTCGGCGCGCTGTTCCCGGCCACCATCGAGCTGGCCGTGTGCGCGATCCTGTTCGCGCTGCTGCTCGGCATCCCGGCCGGCATCGTCGCGGCCGTCAAGCGCAACTCGGTGTTCGACCACGGGGTGATGGCCACCTCGCTTACCGGCTACTCCATGCCGATCTTCTGGTGGGGGCTGCTGCTGATCCTGCTGTTCTCGGTGCAGCTCGGATGGACGCCGGTGTCGGGCCGGCTCTCGGTGCAGTACTACATCGAGCCGAAGACCGGGTTCCTGCTGGTGGATTCGCTGCTGTCGGACGAGAAGGGCGCCTTCCTGTCGGCGCTCAAGCACCTGGTGCTGCCGGCCATCGTGCTCGGCACCAACCCGCTGGCGGTGATCGCCCGCATGACGCGCTCGGCGATGCTGGAGGTGCTGGGCGAGGACTACATCCGCACGGCGCGGGCCAAGGGCCTGCCGCCGCTGCGCGTGGTCGGCGTGCACGCGCTGCGCAACGCGCTGATCCCGGTGGTCACCGTGATCGGGCTGCAGGTGGGCGTGCTGTTCACCGGCGCCATCCTCACCGAGACCATCTTCTCCTGGCCGGGCGTGGGCAAGTGGCTGATCGAGGCGATCAACCGGCGCGACTACCCGGTGCTGCAGGGCGGCATGCTGCTGCTGGGCGTGGTGGTGATGAGCGTGAACCTGCTGGTGGACGTGGCCTACGGCCTGATCAACCCGCGCATCCGCCAGGGAGGGCATTGAGATGAGCGCCGTGTTGCCTCCGGCCAGCCCCGTGCCCGCCGCGCCCCCCGGGCCGCTGCGCGAGTTCTGGATCTCGTTCTCCGCCAACAAGGGCGCCGTCGCCGGCCTGGCGGTGGTCGCCTTCCTGCTGCTGCTGGCCCTGTTCGCGCCCTGGGTGGCGCCGCACGCGCCGGATGCGACCAACAGCGCCGCCTTCCTCAAGCCGCCCGCGTGGCAGGAGGGCGGCTCGGCGCAGTACCTGCTGGGCACCGACGCGATCGGCCG
>NZ_DASSVG010000561.1:0-2637 GCF_035706265.1 Ramlibacter sp.
GATGACGGCCAACCTGCTCGATTACGACCTCGAGGGTCTGGCCGCGTTCTGCGCGGAACTCGGCGAGAAGAAGTTCCGCGCGACCCAGCTGTTCCGCTGGATCCACCAGAAGGGCGCCAGCGACTTCGGCCAGATGACCGATCTGGCCAAGTCGCTGCGCGAGAAGCTGGAGGCCAACGCCTGCATCCAGGGCCTGGCGATCCTCTCCCAGCACGAATCCGCGGACGGCACCATCAAGTGGCTGTTCGACGTCGGCGGCGGCGAGGCCGTCGAGGCGGTGTTCATCCCCGAGGACGACCGCGGCACGCTGTGCGTGTCCTCGCAGGCCGGCTGCGCGGTGGGCTGCCGCTTCTGCTCCACCGGCCACCAGGGTTTCTCGCGCAACCTCACCACCGGCGAGATCATCGCCCAGCTGTGGTTCGCCGAGCACTTCCTGCGCCGCCACCTGGGCACCAACGGCGAGCGCGTCATCTCCAACGTGGTGATGATGGGCATGGGCGAGCCGCTGCAGAACTACCAGGCGCTGGTGCCGGCGCTGCGCATCATGCTGGACGACCACGGCTACGGCCTGTCGCGCCGGCGCGTGACGGTCTCCACCTCCGGCGTCGTGCCGATGATGGACCGCCTGGCCCAGGATTGCCCGGTGGCCCTGGCGGTGTCGCTGCACGCGCCGAACGACGAACTGCGCGACAAGCTGGTCCCGCTCAATCGAAAGTACCCGGTCGCGGAGCTGCTGGACGCCTGCAACCGCTACCTCGAACACGCGCCGCGCGACTTCATCACCTTCGAGTACGTGATGCTCGATGGCGTGAACGACCAGCCGGAGCACGCGCGCGAGCTCGCCCACCTGGTGCAGCACCACGCGGGCCGCGGCGTGTCGTGCAAGCTCAATCTGATCCCCTTCAATCCCTTCCCCGCCTCCGGGCTGGTGCGATCCCCGCAACAGCGGGTGCAGGCATTCGCGAAAATGCTGAGTGATGCTGGTATCGTGACGACGGTGCGGAAGACGCGCGGCGACGACATCGACGCCGCCTGCGGCCAGCTGGCCGGCGACGTCAAGGACCGCACCCGCGTGGACCGGCGCATCGCGCAGCAGCGCATGATCGTCCTGAAGCCGGTGCCCGCGCACAGCACGAAGGAGGCTTAGCAAGATGAGGATGGCCATGGGGGGGCGCGCACGCTCCGCGGCGCGCTGGCTCGCGGCCGCGGCGCTCGCATCGGCGGCGGGTTCGGCATTGCTCGCGGGCTGCGCCGCCGCGCCGGCCGCGCAGCCGTCGGCCAGCGCGAACATCGTCACGCCGTCCGAGGAAACCGAGACGCGCAAGCGCGCGCGCATCCGGCTCGAGCTCGCGACCGGCTACTTCCAGGAAGGCAAGACCGAGATCGCGCTCGACGAGCTGAAGCAGTCGATCGCGACCGATCCGACCCTGGGCGACGCCTACAACCTGCTGGGCCTGGTCTACATGCGCCTGGGCGACAACCGCCAGGCCGAAGAGGGCTTCCGCAAGGCGCTGGCGATCAACCCGCGCGACGCCAACGCGCACCACAACTACGGCTGGCTGCAATGCCAGCAGGGGCGCTATCCCGAAGCGACGCGTTCCTTCGAGCAGGCGATGGCCAACCCGCTCTACCCGGACAAGGCCAAGACGCTGATGGCCCAGGGCCTGTGCCAGGCCCGCGCCGGCCAGCGCGCGGAGGCGGAGCACAGCCTGGCGCGCTCCTACGAGCTCGATGCCGGCAATCCCATCACCGGCTACAACCTGGCCCAGCTGCTGTACATGCGCGGCGACTACCAGCGCGCCCAGTTCTACATCCGCCGCCTGAACAACAGCGAGCTGGCCAATGCCGAATCGCTGTGGCTCGGCATCAAGGTGGAAAACCGCATGCACGACACGGTGGCGATGAACCAGCTGAGCGAGCAGCTGCGCAAGCGCTTCCCGCAGTCGCGCGAGCGCCAGGCGCTGGAGCGGAAGGCCTTCGATGAGTGAGTACCAGGCCAGCGCGCCGGACGGCGTGAGCGCCGGCACCCTGCTGCGGCAGGCCCGCGAGGCGGCCGGCCTGCACGTGGCGACCCTGGCGGCCAACCTCAAGGTGCCGGTGCGCAAGCTCGAGGCGCTGGAGGAAGACCGCTACGAGGAACTGCCCGACGCCGTGTTCGCGCGTGCGCTCGCTTCCAGCGTGTGCCGCACGCTGAAGGTCGACCCGGCGCCGGTGCTGCAGCGGCTGCCGCAGACGCCGCAGCCGCGGCTGGCCGAGGGACAGGCGATCAACGCGCCGTTCCGCTCGCCCAGCGACGGGCCGGCGCCCGGGCTGCTGAAGCAGGTCTCGCGTCCCGTCGTGCTGACCGTCGTGCTGCTGCTGCTGGCGGCGCTGGGACTGATCGTGCTGCCCTATGCGCAGCGGGGCTTCGATACCGTGATGCAGGCCACCCGCGGCGCCGCGCCGGCCGAAGCGCCCACCACCGACGCCCGGCCCGAACAACCGACCACCGAGCCCGCGGCCGCCACGGGCAGCATCGAAGGCCTGCCGGCCGCGCCCGCCTCGGCCGCCGGTGGCGTGCCCACGGCCGCGGCCGTCACGCAGGCGCCGGACGCCGCGGCACCGGGCAATCCTGCCGCTGCGCCCTCCGGCGCGGCC
>NZ_DASSVG010000562.1:0-28470 GCF_035706265.1 Ramlibacter sp.
GCTACCGCGCGCCCAACGGGTCGCTGACGCTGTTCGGCACCACCAACGCGGCCGGCTCCAACGAGCCGGGCGTCGAGCAGACGGTGCTGGTGCTGTTCAAGCCGCAAACCCAGCAGCTGCCGGCGGTGGGTTCGGTCTCAAAGTATTGGGACGTGACCATCGCACGCACGCTCGGTGCGCCCCCCGGCGACAACAACGCCAGCCTGGTAGCCGACAGCAACACCATCACGGCGGTGGACAGCGCGACCTCCAGCGTCTCGCGCGAGCGCGCGAGCGACGGCCGCAAGGACATGTTCACGTACAACGCGCCGCTGGACGGCCTGCGCCATCGCGCGCAGGTTCCCGGGATGCTGGGGGTGTACCTGTTCCCGCTGCCGGGTCTCAACGTGGCGCTCGCGGTGAACTCGGCCGCGGCCTCGACGCACCTGTACAACATCAGCATCGCGCGGCCGTAAGCGGCAGGATCTCCAGCTCGAACCCGGTGCTGCGGCACCGGGTTTTTTCTTCGTCAGTGGAAATCGCGCGCCCCGCTGCGGGCGCGTCCCAGGCGCCCGAGCAGCGGCGTGAGGTCTTCCAGCTGCTCCGCGATCAGGTGCTTCACGTGGCCGCCGCTGTCCACGTCGCGCTGCCAGACGCCGCGCACGGCCATCAGGCGGGAGTGCAGCAGGGCGTCGCGCTGGCGTTCGCGCACGTGCTTCCACACGATCACGTTCACGGGCCCGGTCTCGTCCTCGATCGTGACGAAGATGGTGCCGTTGGCCGTCTGCGGCTGCTGGCGCACGGTGACGATGCCGCAGGCGGCGGCCTTGCGGTTGTGCGGCAGCTGGTCGAGCTCCTGCGCGGTGAGGAGCCGCATGCGCTTCAGGCGCGCGCGCAGCAGGGCCACGGGGTGGCGCCGCAGCGTGAAGCCCAGCGCGCTGTAGTCGAAGAAGATCTCCTCGCCTTCGTGCGCGGGGGGCAGCAGCAGTTGCTGCTCGTGGACGGGCGCATCGCGCAGCATGCCGGGGGCCTTCTGCTGCGCCGCGGCCTGCCACACCTGCTGGCGGCGATGGCCCGCCAGCGACTGCAGCGCGTCGGCTGCGGCGAGCGCGTTGAGGTCTTTCAGATCGAGCTGCGCGCGCAGCGCGAGGTCTTCGACGTCGGCGAAGGGGCGCCCGGCGCGGGCTTCGACGATGCGCCTTCCTCCGGCTTCGCTGAGGGAGCCGACCATGCGGAGGCCCAGTCGAACGCTAGGGCGCGTGGGGGGCCGCAAATTGGGGTCAGATTCCAATTTCTCTTCCGAGAAATTGGAATCTGACCCCAATTTGCTATCCCAGTCGCTGAACGAAACGTCGGTCGGCAAGACCACCACCCCATGCCGCTGCGCATCCTGGATCAACTGCGCGGGCGCATAGAAGCCCATGGGCTGGGAGTTGAGCATCGCGGCCAGGAAGGCTTCGGGCTCGTGGCACTTCAGCCAGCTGCTGGCGTAGGCGAGCAGCGCGAAGCTGTAGGCGTGGCTTTCGGGGAAGCCGTATTCGCCGAAGCCCAGGATCTGCTTGAAGATGCTCTCGGCGAACTCGGCGCGGTAGCCGTTCTTCAGCATGCCCTGGATCAGCGGCTCCTGGAACTTGTGGACGCCGCCGCTGCGCTTCCAGGCCGCCATCGAGCGGCGCAACTGGTCGGCCTGGTCGGCGGAGAAGCCGGCGGCGATCATCGAGATCTGCATCACCTGCTCCTGGAAGATCGGGATGCCCAGCGTGCGGTCCAGTGCCGGCCGCAGCGCCTCGCTCTCGAAGTGCACCTTGCCGCCCTGGCGCAGCCGCTCGCGCGCCGCGAGGTAGGGATGGATCATGCCGCCCTGGATCGGCCCCGGCCGCACGATCGCCACCTCGATCACCAGGTCGTAGAACCTCCGCGGCTTGAGCCGCGGCAGCATCGACATCTGCGCCCGGCTCTCGATCTGGAACACGCCCACCGTGTCGGCGCGGCAGACCATGTCGTAGGTGGCCTGGTCCTTGTCGGGGATGTCGGTCAGCGCGAACGGCCGGCCGCGCCGCTGGCCCACGAAATCGAGGCAGCGGCGGATCGCGGTGAGCATGCCCAGCGCCAGCACGTCCACCTTCAGCAGGCCCATCTCGTCGAGGTCGTCCTTGTCCCACTGGATCACCGAGCGGTCCGCCATCGCCGCGTTCTCCACCGGCACCAGGCGCGTGAGCTTGCCCTGCGTGAGCACGAAGCCGCCCACGTGCTGCGAGAGATGGCGCGGAAATCCCCTCAGCTCCTCGGAGAGTTCCATCCACAGCGCCAGCGTCTTGGCCGGCACCGCCGCGCCGAGATGCGCCGCCAGTTCGCCGAGCTTGCCCACGCGCAGTTCGCGCTCGTCGAACCAGAAGTGGTCCTTGGCGAAGGCGTCGACCAGCGCGTCGGGCACGGCGAGCGCCTTGCCCACGTCGCGGATCGCGCTGCGCGTGCGGTAGCTCGCCACCACGGCGGCGATGGCGGAGCGCTCGCGGCCGTACTTGCGGTAGATGTACTGGATCACCTCCTCGCGCCGCTCGTGCTCGAAGTCGACGTCGATGTCGGGCGGTTCCTTGCGCTCGCGGCTGATGAAGCGCTCGAACAGCAGGTCGGAGCGCGCCGGGTCCACCGCGGTGATGCCCAGGCAGTAGCAGACGGCGGAATTGGCCGCCGAGCCACGGCCCTGGCAGAGGATCTTCTCCGAGCGCGCATAGCGCACGATGTCGTGCACCGTGAGGAAGTACATCTCGTAGGCGCAATCGGAGATCAGGTCCAGCTCGCGTTCGAGCTGCTTGTGTACCTCCGCTGGAATGCCCTGTGGATAGCGCTCGCGCGCGCCCTCGAAGGTGAAGCGGCGCAGCGCCTGGCGCGGCGTGAGGCCGGCGGGCACCGTCTCCAGCGGGTACTGGTACTTGATCTCCTCCAGGCTGAAGCGGCAGCGGTCCGCCACCGCGATCGTGTGCTCCAGCCACTCGGCGGGATAGAGCGTGGCCAGCCGCATGCGCTGGCGCAGGTGGCGTTCGGCATTGGGGTGCAGGGCGAAGCCGCAGGCGGGCACCGGCTTGCCCAGGCGCACGGCCGTCATCACGTCCTGCAGGGGCTTGCGCGAGCGCGCGTGCATATGCACGTCGCCGGCGGCGACCACCTCGATGCCGGTGCGGTCGCTGGCCTGCTGCAGGGCCTGCTGCCAGAGCTCGTCGTCGCCTTGCAGCAGCAGTTCGGCGGCCAGCCAGGCGCTGGGGCCGAACAGGCCTTGCGCCCATTCGATGCGCTCGCACAGCTCGGCGAGCGGCAGGCCGTGTTCGGGCGCGAGCAGGATCTCGCATTCCTGCAGCAGGGTGAAGTCGCTCGCCTCGCGCGTGCAGGCGTACTCGCCCTTGGGCGCCCGCATGCGCGCCTGCGTGATGAACTCGCACAGGTTGCCCCAGCCGCGCACGCTGCGGGCCAGCGCGACGAGCCGGAAGCCGTCGAGCGCGAACTCGGCGCCGAGGATCAGCTTCAGCCCGAGCTTCTTCGCTTCGGCGTGCGCGCGCACCACGCCGGCCACCGAGCATTCGTCGGTGATCGCGAGCGCCGTGTAGCCCAGCTCCTGCGCGCGCTGCACCAGTTCCTGCGGGTGCGAAGCGCCGCGCTGGAAGCTGAAGTTCGAGAGGCAATGCAGCTCGGCGTAATCGGGCAGCCAGGACATGGCAGCTCCTTCAGGCGTAGAGGCCGTGCAGGAACCAGCGGGCGCGCTCCTGGTCGGCGGCGAGCCGCTCGCGGAAGATCCACAAGAGCCCCGCCGAGGCGCTGCGGGCGATGAAGTAGTCGCGCAGCACGGGCCCGTCGGCCTGCGTCTCCCACCACGCCGCTTCGAGGCGGCGCGCGCGGGTGAGGAGTTGCAGCGGGCCCTGGTACCAGGGCTGGTCGCCTTTCACTTGCAGCTTCAGGGGCTGGCGCAGGATCCAGGGGGGGACGAGCGCGTCGGAGTCGATGCTCGTCCCCTCGTGATGAGCCGCGTCGGAGTTCGTGGGCCGCTGGTGTGGCGCGTCGGAGTTCGTGGGCTGCTGGTGTGCCGCGTCGGAGTTCGTGGGCTGCTGGTGTGGCGCGTCGGAGTTCGTAGGCTGGTGCTGAGCGCGCGAAGCGCCGAAGCCCAGCGCTTCGCTGCGCTCGCGCATCGCTGGGGTTTCGCTTCGCTCCACCGCCAGCCTACGAACCCCGCCCCGCGCACGATCCGCGCCCCGCGCACGATCCGCGTCCCGCGACAGCCCGCACTCCCCCTCCCGCGCCGGAACCGCCTGCTGCATGCACTCCGGCCGATGGTCCTGCACCGGCTGCATCAGGGTGACGTTCTGCTCGCCGAGCCGCACGCTCAGGCGCTCCACCAGCTGGTGCAATTTCTCCCCCGGCTTGTTGTCCTCCGGCAGCAGGCTGGTGGTGGCGCCGCCCCAGGGCACGGTCTCCAGCGTGCGCAGGCGCAGCGCATTGGCCGGCGCGGCGATCGTGGTGCGCGCGAGCTGTTCGCTCGCCAGCCGCCGCAGGTGCCGGATCTCCTGCGTCGGCTGCGCGGTGCGCAGCGCGATGCGCTCGTTCGGCGGCAGCGGCTTGCCATCGAGCCGCCGCAGGTCCAGCGTCCATTCCAGCTCCAGCGCCAGCACGCCGAGGTTGCGGGCCTGCAGCCAGGATTGCAGGCGGGTCAGCAGGTGCTGGCCGGTGAAGAGCAGGTCCGGCGCCGAGGTCGCCAGCGCCGGCAACTCCAGCTTCTGGTCGAATTCCGGCGGCAGCGTCAACCACGGATAGCGCTCCGGCCGCTCGCCGTGGGCGCTGTCCAGCGCCGCCAGCAGTTCCGCGCCGAAGCGGCGGCTCACGCCGGCGCGCGGCAGGCTGCGCAACTGCCCGAAGGTGGTGCAGCCGATGCGCTCCAGCGTCGCGAGATGCGGCGCGGCCGCCGTGAGGGTGGCGAGCGGCAGGTCGTCCGGCACCAGCGCCGGCGCCTCCATCCCCATGCGCTTCATGCGCAGCAGCGCCAACGCCACCAGCGCCGTGGGCCCTGCCGCCCAGCCATCGAAGCGCAGTTCGCAGCCTTCCTTCAGCAGCCGGCGCAGCAGGCGCTTGCGGCCGCCGAACAGGCGCTCGGACGCGCCCGCCTCCAGCAGGACCGCTTCGTCCACGAACGCCACCCGGGGAGTGAACTGCAAGGCACGCCAGCCCCAGGAAGTGCGGTCTTCATCCGGCGAGGGTTGCAGTGCGATCCAGTACATGCGATCCACTCCGTGCCGGCAGGGCCGGCTCGCTCCTGCGGCGGGACTTGCGCGCGGCCAGCAGCGCCGAGAGGCGCTCGGGCTGCCCCGGCAGCATCAGGGGCTGCAGCAGCGGCGGCCCCCGGCGCTTGAGGATGCGCAGCTCCAGCTCCTCCGCCCCCTGCACCAGCAGGCGCAGCCGCGCCGGCGTGGCCTGCTCGCGCGCCAGCACCGGGCGGAACACCACCAGCAGCTTTTCCGTGGCCTGGGCGCACAGGTGCAGGCGCCGCAATTCCTCGCTGCGGGCCTGCGGCAGCCAGGCCAGCACGGCGCAGACATCGGCGCAGTGCAGCGACTGCTCCGCGGCCCAGAGCCGCGCCGAGGCCTTGTCCGCCTGCACGCACAGCAGCCGCTCGGGCACGATGCCCTGCGCCCGCAGCGCGGGCCCGAAAGGCTGGTAAGGTGCATTCACCAGCACGGCGGGCTCCCCGCGGACCGCCATGGCCTGCGCCAGCCCCGGCCCGAGCAACTGCCAGACGTGCTGCTGCTGCTCCTGCTGCAGCACTTCGATGAGGCAGCCCAGCGGCCAGCCTCCGCCCGGAAGCTCGGCATCCAGCGCCGCGTGGCCAGAAGCGAGCGTGCGCTCCTGCGCCTGGGCGAGCTCGCGCCCGCGCCACACCTGGGGCGGCAGGACGAGTTCGGAAGCAGGGGCGGAGGCGGTCATGGGCGGCTAAACTACTGTTTGTTTATACAGGTTTTTTACCCCGCTGCCCACAAAGTCCATCCCCCTGCCCCAACCCGGCGTCGGATTCCGTACAAACTCCCCAACTTCACGCTGCCCGCGTTCCGCAGGAGTCCCTGGCTTGTTCCGGCTGTTCGAAAAACTGGTCCACCCCTACCCGGAACAGGTTCCGCAGGATCTCCCGAAGGGCTTCTTCGCCTTCCTCTGGGCCTGCACGGCCGGCCTGCGCCGCTACCTGCTGGCCTTCGCGTTGCTGGTCGCCGCCTTCAACGCCTATGAGGCCTGGCTGTTCTCGGTGCTGGGCAAGGTGGTGGAATGGCTCACCCGCACCCAGCCGGGCCGGCTGTGGGAGGAGCAGCAGCAGGCCATCGTGCTGTTCGCCTCCGTGCTGCTGGCCAGCACTGCCTTGCTGGCCGGCTACACCACGCTGAAGCACCAGGCCCTGTCGATCAACTTCCCGCTGCGGCTGCGCTGGAACTTCCACCGCATGATGCTGGGCCAGAGCATCGGCTTCTATTCCGACGAGTTCGCCGGCCGCATCACCACCAAGGTGATGCAGACCGGGCTGGCCGTGCGCGAACTGCTGTTCACGTTCATCGAGATCGTGATCGGGCTGGGCGTCTACTTCATCGCCATCCTGGGGCTGGTGGCGGGCTTCGAGGCCCGGCTGATGCTGCCCTTCCTGGGCTGGATGGCCCTGTACGGCGTCTCGATCTGGTACTTCGTGCCGCGCCTGGGCCGCATCGGCAAGAAGCAGGCCGACGCGCGCGCGATGATGACCGGCCGCATCACCGACGCCTACACCAACATCTCCACCGTCAAGCTGTTCTCGCACACCCACCGCGAGGCCGGCTTCGCGCGCGAGGCGATGTCCGAGTTCCGCGCCACCGGCTACCGCCAGATGCGGCTGGTGAGCGGCCTGAACATCGTCAACCACGTGATCACGGTGTTCCTGATCCTCGCCTCCGGCGGCTATGCCGTCTTCCTGTGGAACCAGGGCGAGGTCGGCCCCGGCGCGGTGGCCGCGGTCTCGGCCATGGCCCTGCGCATCAGCGGCATGGGCACGACCATCATGTGGGAGATGGCCTCGCTGTTCGAGAACATCGGCACCATCCAGGACGGCATCGCCACCCTCACCCGGCCGAAGCAGGTGGTGGACCGCCCCGAGGCGCAGCCGCTGAAGATCACGCGCGGCGAGGTGCGCTTCGAGCACGTGCGCTTCGGCTACGGCAAGCCGCAGCCGATCATCGACGACTTCAACCTCGTCATCCGGCCGGGCGAGAAGGTGGGCCTGATCGGCCGCTCGGGCGCCGGCAAGTCGACGCTGGTGAACCTGCTGCTGCGCTTCTGGGACGTGGAAGGCGGCCGGATCCTGATCGACGGCCGGGACATCGCCGCCGTCACGCAGGACAGCCTGCGCGCCGCCATCGGCATGGTCACGCAGGACACCTCGCTGCTGCACCGCTCCGTGCGCGACAACATCGTGTATGGCCGCCCCGGCGCCAGCGAGGAGGAGATGGTGCGCGCGGCGCAGCGGGCGCAGGCCCACGAGTTCATCGCCCACCTCGGCGACCCACAGGGCCGCAAGGGCTACGACGCCCACGTCGGCGAGCGCGGCGTCAAGCTCTCCGGCGGCCAGCGGCAGCGCGTCGCCATCGCCCGGGTGATGCTGAAGGACGCGCCCATCCTGCTGCTGGACGAAGCCACCAGCGCGCTCGATTCGGAAGTGGAAGCGGCGATCCAGGCCAGCCTGGCGGACCTGATGCAGGGCAAGACGGTGATCGCCATCGCGCACCGCCTGTCCACCATCGCGGCGCTCGACCGGCTGGTCGTCATGGACCAGGGCCGCATCGTCGAGGAAGGAGACCACCGCGGCCTGCTCGCCCGCGGCGGCCTGTACGCACGCCTGTGGCAGCACCAGAGCGGTGGCTTCCTGGGCGAGAGCACCGAGGAGGAGTCGGCCGAACATGCCTAGCCCCAAGCGCCTGAAACCCGCGGACTTCCAGCGCGACGCGCCCGAGATGGCCCGGATGCTGATCGGCGCCGTGCTGCTGGTCGACGGCGTGGGCGGCCGGATCGTGGAGACCGAGGCGTACGACCGCGAGGACCCGGCCTCGCACAGCCATTCGGGGCCGACGCCGCGCAACCAGGCGATGTTCGGCCCGCCGGGGCGCGCGTACGTGTACCGCTCCTACGGCATCCACTGGTGCCTGAACTTCGTGTGCCGGGAGGAAGGCCATGGCGCCGGAGTGCTGATCCGCGCGATCGAGCCGCTGGCGGGCCTCGAAACCATGTGCGAGCGGCGCGGGCTGCACGAGCCGCGGCTGCTGTGCTCGGGGCCGGGCCGCGTGGGCCAGGCGCTGGGCATCGTGCATGCGTTCAACGGCCACCGGCTGGACCGGGAGCCCTTCGAGGTGCATGCGGCCGACCGTGCCTACGATCTCGTCGTCGGCCCGCGCATCGGCATCAGCAAGGCGGCCGACGTGCCGTGGCGCTTCGGCCTGGCGGGCTCGAAGTTCGTGAGCCGGCCGTTCCCGAAGCGCTGACCGATCCGGCCTGTTTCAGGGATACGCCCGCTGGGCCGGCGGGCGCGGCGTGACGATGCGGGTGGTTTCGGTCTCGATCACCGTGATCGGCGGATCGCGCATTTCCGTGATCACCACGTTGGGCCGGCTGCCCGGCGCGCGCGGGCGGGCGGCTGGAGCGGGCACGGCCGCGCCGGCGCCGAGCACGGTGGTGTCGGGCCCGGTGGGCGTGCCGGCCGCGAAGGTGGTCGAGGGCAGCACGGTCACCGTGGCATGCATCGCGCGCTCCGCGGCGGCGGGCGGCACCCTCACCACGTCGCCCGCCACCTGCGTGTGCGGCAGCTCGGCGCGCTCCGCGGTCATGCGGTCCGTGAACAGCGGTGCGGGCGCGGACGAGGAAGGAGGAATGCGCGTGCCGGTGCGCTCCAGCCGGATGGTGTTGGGCGGCACGTCGCCGCCGCTGGGACGCGGCACTTGCGCCAGCCCGATCGGCCGGCAGGTGGCCGACTGGTCGAACACCAGTTGCGCGCCGCGCGGGAAGCTCTCGGCCAGGGCCTCGTGCAGCGGCAGGCTCATGTCCACCGGCGCCTGCAGGCCCTGGTAGACGATGCGGTTGCTCGCGTCGTAGACGGTGTAGCAGGCCATCGCATGGGCACCGGCGAGCAGCAGGCCAGCCCCCAGCAGTGCGAACTTCGCTTTCATGTTTCGTCCTTTCGCTACGCGCGCGCCGCGGAATCCCTGGCCGCGATGTTGAGCATCATGGCGCGCAGAGTTTGAAGGTCAAGCGAGCGTCCGCGTGTCAGCGGCCTTCCCGCGAGCGGACGCTACCAGCGCGCCGGCGACTTTCCCGGCGGTTCCGATGGACGGGCCCAAGCGGCGGGTGTACGGCTCAACTGCGCGCTGTGGCGCAACGCGCAGAGCTCGCCGAAGCCCGAGCTTTCGGTTTCCAGGTAGGGCTGCAGCGAAGGCGGCTTGACCGCGAAGCCGTCTGGCAGGCGGCCCAGTTGGCGCAGCCAGTGGCCGGTCTGCGCGAGCGAGACCTGCACGTGCCAGCTGCCGCCTTCGCGCAGCTGGCGATGCAGCGCGGCGGCGGCACCGAAGGCGATCAGGTAGCCGGTGGCCTCGTCGAGGATCTGCATCGGCAGCGGCCGCGGCTTCTGTGCGTCGCCAAAGGCTTCAGCCTCGGCCAGGTTGAAGCCCATGGCGGTCTGCACCAGCGAGTCGAAGCCGCGGCGGCCCTGCCACGGGCCTTGCGTGCCGTACGCCGACAGCGAGACGCAGACGATGCCGGGCCGCTTCGACGCCAGTTGCTGCGGGCCGTAGTCGAGGGTCGCAAGCGCACCGGGGCGGTAGCCCTGGACGAAGACGTGCGCGTCGTCCAGCAGGCGGTCCATGGCCTCGCGGTCCTGCGCGGCCCGCAGGTCCAGCAGCACCGAGCGCTTGCCGCGGCTCGTGTCCGCGATGGCTGCGATGTTGGGCAGGTGCGGCGCGTTGACCAGCATCACGTCGGCGCCGTAGGCCGCGAGCGCCCGGCCCCCGACCGGGCCGGCCAGGATGCGGGTGAGGTCCAGCACGCGCACGCCTTCCAGCGGCCGCTGCGCGAGGCCGAGCGGCGGCAGCGCGCGCGGCGCGGCGTCGCCGATGCGGGTGATGGTGAAGAGCGGCTGGGCGGCGATGGCGCGGCCCTGCTCCGATGCATCCCATTGCGCGAAGGAACGCAGCGCCGTGGCCACCAGGCCGGCCTCGGCCGCGGCCTGCTCGAAGGCGAGTGCGTCCCACTGGGCCATCGCCTGTTCGGCGGCCTGGCGGTCCGCGGTCTCAGGGTCCAAGCCCAGCAGGCGCAGCGCGCCTTCGCGGTGGTGGCGGAAGTTCGCGTGCACGCGCACCCAGCCGTCGCGGGCGCGGTAGAGGCCGGAGAACGCGTCCCACAGCTGCGGCTCGCGGCCGTCGATGCTGAACCAGCCGAGGCATTCGGCCGCGGCGTGTTCGGCGGGGACGGTGACGCGCTGTCGCGGCGTGCCGCGCAGGTGCGCGAGTTCGCAGGCGGCGAGCGCCGCCGCGGCGATGGTCGATTGCGCCGCGGTGGCGACGCGGAACGACGAGGGGTAGACGGGGTCGGTGCCGGGGAGCTCGGCGAAGGCCAGGGCTTCGTCTGGCAGCTCTGCGAGCTGCCAGAGATCGGCTAGCGCAGCGCTGGGCTTCACGCGCTATCGCGGTTCAGCACCAGCCTGCGATTTCCCATCCCGGACGGTCCGATCATCGAATCAGCTTGACGCCCGTCTTCGACTGCACGAAGTCGAACGTGATTTCGGGGGCGAGTTCGACGACCTTGAGGCCTTGCGGCGTGACGTCCAGCACGGCGAGGTCGGTGATGATGCGGTCGACCACGGCCTTGCCGGTGAGCGGCAGGGTGCACTCGGGCAGGATCTTCAGGTCCTCGCTGCCGTCCTTCTTCTTGGCCACGTGCTCCATCAGCACGATCACGCGCGGCACGCCGGCCACGAGGTCCATTGCGCCGCCCATGCCCTTGACCATCTTGCCGGGGATCATCCAGTTGGCCAGGTCACCCTTCTCGCTCACCTGCAGCGCGCCGAGGATGGAGAGGTTGATCTTGCCGCCGCGGATCATCGCGAAGCTGTCATGGCTGCCGAAGATCGACGAGCCCTTGATGGTGGTGACGGTCTGCTTGCCGGCGTTGATCAGGTCGGCGTCGACTTCGTCCTCGTACGGGAACGGGCCGATGCCCAGCATGCCGTTCTCGCTTTGCAGCCACACCTCGATGTTGTTCGGCACGTGGTTCGCCACCAGCGTCGGGATGCCGATGCCGAGGTTGACGTAGAAGCCGTCCTGCAGTTCCTTCGCCGCCCGCGCGGCCATCTGATCCTGGTTCCAGGGCATGACTTCTCTCCTTATTTGTGGGGCCGCACGGTGCGCTTCTCGATGCGCTTCTCGGGCGTGGGGTTGTGCACGATGCGGTGCACGTAGATGCCCGGCAGGTGCACGTCGTCGGGCGCGATCTCGCCCACGGCCACGATGCGCTCCACTTCCACGATGCAGACCTTGCCGGCCATGGCCGCGGCCGGATTGAAGTTGCGTGCCGTCAGGTTGAAGCGCAGGTTGCCCGAGCGGTCCGCGATGTCGGCCTTCACCAGCGACACCTCGGGAACCAGCGAACGTTCCATCACGTAGGTCTCGCCGTCGAACTCGCGCGTTTCCTTGCCTTCGGCGACGATGGTGCCCACGCCGGTCTTGGTGAAGAACGCGGGGATGCCGGCGCCTCCGGCGCGCAGCTTCTCCGCCAGCGTGCCCTGGGGCGTGAATTCCAGTTCCAGTTCGCCGGCCAGGAACTGGCGCTCGAACTCCTTGTTCTCGCCCACGTAGGACGAGATCATCTTCTTGATCTGCCGCGTCTGCAGCAGCTTGCCGAGGCCGAAGTCGTCGACCCCCGCGTTGTTGGAGATGACCGTCAGGTCCTTGACGCCGCTGGCTTTCACCGCCTCGATCAAGGCTTCGGGGATGCCGCACAGGCCGAAACCGCCGACGGCGAGGAGCTGGCCGCTCTTCACCACGCCCTCGATCGCCGCTGCCGCACTGGGATAGATCTTGTTCACGCTCCGCTCTCCTGCTGGTCGCCGCAGGCCCGCGAAGGAGCGGGCCGCGGGCAGTACGATACTACCTACGATGCTACGTAGTACTCCCTAGAGAATAGCCCGATGGACGTCGACTACCGGCTCGCCTTCGAGCTCTCGCCCGTGGGCCTGTGCCTGTCGCGCAACCGCGCCATCGTGGACTGCAACCTGGCGCTGTGCGAGATGTTCGGCTGGTCGCGCGAATTGCTCAAGGGCCAGTCCTTCCTGGTGCTGTATCCCAGCGTGGACGAATACGAGCGCCTGGGCGCGCGCATGGCGCCCATCCTCAATGCCCGCGGCCACTACGCCGACGACCGCATCATGAAGCGCGCCAACGGCGAGGTGTTCTGGTGCCATGTGACCGGGCGGGCGCTGAACCGCGAGGCGCCGCACGAGGCGGGCATCTGGGCCTTCGAGGACCTGAGCTCGCGCCGGCCGGTGAAGGCGGAACTGACGGCGCGCGAGCGCGAGGTGGCCGCGCGCCTGCTCGATGGCCTGACCTCCAAGGAGATCGGCCGCACGCTCAACATCAGCCACCGCACGGTGGAGATCTACCGGGCGCGCCTGATGCGCAAGTACCGCGCAAGCACCACGGCGGACCTGGTGCACAAGCTCATGGCCGGCGCCTGAGGGCCCTGGCGGCGAAAGAGGCCGCACCGCCTGTGGCGCGCAAACCACCTTCGGGCGGGCCTCACTTCGCGCCTTTGTAATCATTAGTTACATTGCGACGCTTCGTTGTACCGCATCGGAAGTCATCGCATGCGTCGTCTCACCCTGCGCCGGAAGTTCAATGCCGGCTTCGCCGCCGTCCTCGTCGTCGCGCTGCTCGTGCTCCTGGGCAGCCGCTTCCTGGCCAAGTCCGCCCACTTCCACTACCTCGAACGGCAGCACCTCGCGCTGGTCTCGCAGATCAAGCTGGCCATGACCGAGGCGGAGAGCGGCCGCGCGGTGCCCCGGCAGCGCGTGCTGAAGCCGATCGACGGGGCGCTGCAGCTCGCCGGCCACGTGGAATACGAGATGTTCGAGGTGGAGCAGGTGATGTTCCGCCTCATGGGCTTCGGCGAGCTGATCGACCTGCCCTACCAGGACATCCGGGACCTGAACCGCATGCGCGCCAAGGTGCTGGCCGTGCCCGGCGACACCATCGACGCGGCGACGGCCGCCCGCCTGCGCCCGGACATGGCCGCCATCGAGAGCAACTCCGACCGCTTCGCGCCGCTCACCGCGGAGGCGGTGGAGTTCGTGCGCGCGCTGGTGCTGGCCATCAACCTGCTCGGGGGCGCGGTGCTGCTGGCGGTGTTCTGGATCATCCGTTCGGCCGTGCTGCAGCCGCTGGAGCGCGCACTGGGCGTCGCTGGCCGGATCGCGCAGGGCGACCTCAGCACGCACATCGAATCGCACTCGGACGACGAGATGGGCCGCCTGATGACCGCCCTGGCGGACATGCAGCGCGGGCTCGCCGCCATGGTGGCGCAGCTGCGCCGCAGCTCGGAGAGCCTGGAGCGGGCCAGCGCACACATCGCGCACGGCAACGCGGAACTGGGCGCGCGCACCGAGAACCAGGCGAGCGCCCTGCAGGAGACGGCGGCCTCGATGGAGGAACTGGGCGCGGTGATCCGGCAGAACGCCTCCAGCGCCGCCAAGGCCGACCAGCTCGCCGGCAGCGCGAGCGCCGTGGCCAATGAAGGCGGCACGGCGGTCGCGCGCGTGGTCGACACCATGAAGGGCCTGCATGCGGCTTCGCGCGACATCGCCGAGATCATCGGCCTGATCGACAGCATCGCCTTCCAGACCAACATCCTGGCGCTCAATGCGGCGGTGGAGGCCGCGCGTGCCGGCGAGCAGGGCCGCGGTTTCGCCGTGGTGGCCGGCGAGGTGCGCTCGCTCGCGGGGCGCTGCACCGAGGCGGCGCGCCAGGTGCGCACGCTAATCGACGCCAACCTGCAGCGGGTGGAACAAAGCGCGGCGCTGGCCGACCAGGCCGGCAGCACGATGGGCGAGGTGGTCGGCGCGATCCGCCAGGTGAGCGACCTGATCGGCGAGATCAGCGCCGCCAGCAGCGAGCAGAGCGCCGGCGTCCAGCAGGTCGGTTCGGCGGTCGCGCAGATCGACAGCGTGACGCAGCAGAACGCGGGCCTGGTCGGCGAGCTCGCCGGCGCGGCGGGCGCATTGAAGCAGCAGGCCCAGGAACTGGTCGCCGCGATGGCGGTGTTCAAGGTGCAGGCGGCCTGACACCCGCCCTCACTTCGCCTCGATCACCTCCGCCGCGGTCCTGAGCGCGTCGATCGCCGCCGGAAAACCGCAATAGACGCTGGCGTGCAGGAAGATCTCCCGCAGTTCCTCTTTCGTCACGCCGTTGTTCAAGGCCCCGCGCACGTGCGCCTTCAGCTCGTGCGGCCGGTTCAGTGCCACCAGCATCGAGACCGTGACGATGCTGCGGGTCCGCAGATCGAGGCCCCGGCGCTGCCAGGTGTTGCCCCAGGCATGCTTGGTCACGAGCTCCTGCATCGGGTCGGTGAAGGGCGTGGCGCGGTTCAGCGCGTTGTCCACGTACTCGTCGCCGAGCACCTTGCGGCGCGTGGCCAGTCCGGCCTGGGTTTCGGGATCCTGCGACAGCGGCATGGGCGGCTCCTTGGATGAAGAAGCCGCGAGCATACGCAGGCCGTCAGAACTCGTCGAGCAGCTGGCTGCGGCGCTGCGCGTACCACTGCAGCAGGCAGGCCTTGTCGTGGCAGGCCGAATCGCGCTGCGCCAGCGCCTGGCGGTCGCGCTGCCGCATGCCGCCGGGATCGCGCGTGACGCTGCGCGCCTGGGCGTGCAGGCGCTCCATGTCGCGTTCGAGCTGCGCCAGCTCCGGATCGGAGGAGATCAGCCGCGCGGCCGGGGCGGTGCGCGCGGCGCGCGCCTCGGGCTCCTGCGCCTCCGGTGCCGACTGCCGGGCCGCACCCATGACCCGCGTTTCCGACTCGTCCTTCGCCTCGGAGCGCGCGCGCTGCAGCGTGGCCGGTTCGCGCAGCGACGCGAGGCGCTCCTCGGCCAACCGGGTCTTGGAAGCGTGCCGCCCCAGGGCGCTCGAATACGTGATCGCGCTTTCGGACAGCATCGCGGCCGCGCGCTGCAGCAGGCCCTCGCGTGCGCCCTCGGCCGGCTCCGCGGCGGCCAGTGCCACGTACTGCTGCGCGATCTGGGTCTTCAGGTCGGCCTCTTCCACGCTGGGACTGCGGGCGCCCCGGGCCGCCAGGTGGCAGGCTGCCAGCAAGGCCACCTCGGCATCCCGGCCGTGACCCTTCCGCGCGGATTCGCGTGCAACGGCGATGAAGGCCTCGGGCTGCACGTGGGCGCCGGCGTTCAAGGCCGACGCGAGCACGAAGCGGCCATCCCCCTCGCCGCGCGGTGCGGTCAGCGCCTCGGAGGGGCAGTTGGGCGCGAGCGCCACCGCCTGCGCCTGGGGTGGCGCGGGTGTCTCGGCAACGACCGGTTGGGGGCTCGGGGCGGGTGCCAATGCCGCCGGGCCGGGAGGTGGCGTCGGGGCGGCCGGCTCCTCCGTGCCCGTGAAGGCACCGAGCCACGCCGCCAGCAGGAGACCCCCGACGAGCGAACCGCCGACGAAGGTCGCAGGGCTGGAGAAGACTCTGGACATGCCCCAAGATAGACGGCTACGCAGCAGCCCGCAGGGTTACGTCACATCCTGCCGCATTGGTCACATCCGGCAACCCCGCGGCAGAGGCAGCAGCAGGCGAAGCCGAGTGCGAGTCGCAGCGCGTTATGCTGTACCGGAACCCGCCTGCGCGGGAAGACAGGAGGAGACCACCGATGAGCCGCTACCCGATGCCCGAACTCAAGGACCTGCCCGAGGACATGCGCCAGCGCATCCTGGAGGTGCAGGAAAAGAGCGGCTTCGTGCCGAACGTGTTCCTGGCGCTGGCGCGCCGGCCGGCCGAATGGCGCGCGTTCTTCGCCTACCATGACGCGCTGATGCTCAAGGAGACGGGCTCGCTCACCAAGGGCGAGCGCGAGATGATCGTCACGGCCACCAGCGCGGCCAACAACTGCCTCTACTGCGTGGTGGCCCACGGCGCCATCCTGCGCATCTACGAGAAGAAGCCGCTGGTGGCCGACCAGGTGGCGGTGAACTACCGCAAGGCCGACATCACCCCGCGCCAGCGCGCGATGCTCGACTTCGCGATGAAGGTGTGCCTGCGCTCGCACGAGATCGAGGAGGCCGACTTCCAGGCCCTGTACCCGCACGGCTTCGACGACGAGGACATCTGGGACATCGCCGCCATCACCGCCTTCTTCGGGCTGTCGAACCGGATGGCGAGCTTCTCCAACATGCTGCCCAACCCCGAGTTCTACCTGCTGGGCCGGCTGCCGCGGGAGAAGAAGCCGCAGTAGCGGATCAGGCGATCAGCTCCCGGAACCACTCCGGCATCGGCACCGACTTCTGCTTCGGGAAATCCACCCACACGGTGGTCGCGCCGCCGGCGGCATAGACGGTGCCCGGATCGTCGTCGCGCTCGATCGTGGCCCAGCTCTCGAAGCTGCTGCGGCCCGGGTCGCTCGCGTACATCTTCACCGTGATGTCGCCGGGGTACTCCAGCTGCTTGTAGAAGTTGCAGAAGGCATTGACGATCAGCGGCCCCTCGCCCTGCGGGTTGACGTTGCAGCCGATGCGCTGGAACCAATCGATGCGCGCCACCTCGAGGTAGCGGAAGTACAGCGTGTTGTTCACGTGGCCCATCGCGTCCATGTCGCCCCAGCGGATCGCCATGCGCGCGGTGTGGACCAGCTTCTTCTTCTCCGGCAGTTCCAGCTTCATCGTCAGATTCCGAACCCGTCGTCGGCCGCGATGACGGCCCCGTTGACGAAATGGCTCTCGTTGGAGGCCAGCAGCACCATCAGCGCGTCCAGGTCCTCGGGCTTGCCGATGCGCTTGCGCGGCAGCATCTGGATCAGCTTCTGGCCCTGCTCGCCGGACCAGTGGTGGTGGTTGATCTCGGTGTCGATGTAGCCCGGGCACAGCGCGTTGACGTTGATGCCGAAGCGGCCCCACTCCAGCGCGAGCACCTTGGTCATCTGCACCACCGCCGCCTTGCTCATCGCGTACAGGCCGATCTGCGGCAGCGGCCGCAGGCCCGCCATCGAGGCGATGTTGATGATGCGCCCGCCCGTGAAGGTGCCCGGCGCCGAGCCCTGGGCCCGCGCCAGCATGCGCTTGCCCACCTCCTGCGCGACGAAGAAGGCACCCTTGACGTTGGTGTCGAAGACGTAGTCGAAGTCCTCCTCGCCCACCTCCTGGATGCGCTGCGTCGTGCTGACGCCGGAGTTGTTCACCAGGATGTCGATGGAGCCGACTTCCGTTTCCGCATGCGCCACGGCGGCGCGGATGCTCTCGAGGCTGGTCACGTCGAGGCCGACGACGTGCGCGTCGCCGCCCTCGCCCTCGATCTGCGCCCGCAGGTCCTTGAGTTTCTCCAGGCGGCGCGCGGCCAGCACCACGGCGGCGCCGGAGCGCGCCAGCACGCGCGCGAACTGCGCGCCCAGGCCGCTGGACGCGCCGGTCACCAGGGCGACTCGCCCGGACAGGTCGATGCTGTAAGCCAAAGGGCCCTCCTCTGCACGGGAATAGAATGGGAAAGCGAGCGCGGGGGCAACACACGCGCGGTTTGCGGACCATTATCAACGACACTCCCATGACCCAAGAAGAGATCCTGGCCCAGTACGGCCCGCGTGAAGCGATGGAATACGACGTGGTGGTGGTGGGCGGCGGGCCCGCCGGCCTGTCCACCGCCATCCACCTCAAGCAGCTGGCCGCGCAGGAGGGCAAGGAAGTCTCGGTCGTCGTGCTGGAAAAGGGCTCCGAGCCCGGCGCGCACATCCTCTCGGGCGCCGTGATCGACCCGATCGCGCTCGACGAACTGATCCCCGACTGGAAGGAAAAGGGCGCGCCGCTGAACCAGCCGGTGACCGAAGACGCCTTCCTGATGCTCAGCGAGCGCGGCGGCTCGCGCATCCCCAACTTCCTGCTGCCGCCCAACTTCGTCAGCCACGGCTGCTACATCGTCAGCCTGGCCAACGTCACGCGCTGGCTGGCGCAGCAGGCCGAGGCCCTGGGCGTGGAGATCTTCCCCGGCTTCGCCGCCGCCGAAGTTCTCTACGACGAGAACGGCGCCGTGAAGGGCGTGGCCACGGGCAACATGGGGATCGGCAAGGACGGCGAGCCGACCGAGAACTTCCAGCTCGGGATGGAGCTGCACGCCAGGTACACCATCTTCGCCGAGGGCGCCCGCGGGCACCTGGGCAAGCAGGTGATCGGCCGCTACAGGCTCGATGCCGACCGCGACCCGCAGACCTACAGCATCGGCATCAAGGAGCTGTGGGAGATCGACCCCTCGCGCCACGAGCCGGGCCTGACCCTGCACACCTCGGGCTGGCCGCTCGACGAGATGACCTACGGCGGCACCTTCATGTACCACATGGAGAACAACCTGGTGGCCGTCGGCTTCGTGGTGGGCCTGGACTACCAGAACCCGTATCTCTCGCCGTTCGAGGAATTCCAGCGCTGGAAGACGCACCCCAACATCCGCTGGTACTTCGAGGGCCCCAAGGGCGCCAAGCGCCTGGCCTACGGGGCGCGGGCGCTCACCGTCGGCGGCATCCTGTCGCTGCCGAAGCTGGTGTTCCCTGGTGGCGCGCTGGTGGGCGACGACGCCGGCTTCCTCAACGCCTCGCGCATCAAGGGCAGCCATGCGGCCATCAAGAGCGGCATGCTGGCCGCACGGGCGGCCTTCGATGCCGTCACGGGCGGGCGCCAGCGCGACGAGCTCACGGCCTACCCCGAGGCCTTCGAGCAGTCGTGGCTCTACAAGGAGCTGAACAAGTCGCGCAACTTCAAGCAGTGGTTCAAGAAGGGCCGCACGGTCGCCACCTTCATGACCGGCATCGAGCAGTTCCTGCTGCGCGGCACGATTCCGTGGACCATCCACCGCGAGAAGCCGGACCACGTGTACCTGAAGCCCGCGGCCGAGTGCAAACCGATCGTGTACCCGAAGCCGGACGGGAAGCTCACCTTCGACCGGCTCTCCTCGGTGTTCCTGTCGAACACCAACCACGAGGAGAACCAGCCTTCGCACCTGACGCTGAAGGACGCCTCGGTGCCGGTGGACGTGAACCTGGCGAAGTTCGCCGGCCCCGAGAGCCGCTACTGCCCCGCGGGCGTCTACGAGTTCGTGCCGGCCGAAGGCGGCGGCGAGCGGCTGCAGATCAACGCGCAGAACTGCGTGCACTGCAAGACCTGCGACATCAAGGACCCGACGCAGAACATCGTGTGGGTCGCGCCGGAAGGCGGCGGCGGGCCGAACTACACCAACATGTGAAGTACGCACGGACTGTCGCCGCAGGCTGACAACAGCATGACGGCAACGGTCCGGAAAAGTCCGGTGGCGCCCGCCTGCCCGGCCGTAGCATGATCGTCCGTTACCTGTCCGAAAGTCCCCGAGGAGACCTCATGAAGTTCACCAAGCTCTTCGCCGTGCTCGCCGCCGGCCTGCTGGCCAGCTCGCTGGCCGCCGCCCAGACCACGATGAAGATCAGCATCTCCACCGCCCAGAATTCGCACCAGGGCATCGCGATCGACACGTTCGCGAAGGAAGTGGAGAAGCGCACCAACGGCCGCTACAAGATCCAGACGTTCTACAACGGCGCGCTGGGCGGCGAACGCGAGTCGATCGAGGCCGTGCAGCTGGGCACGCAGGAACTGGCCTTCTCCTCCACCGGCCCGGTGCCGAACTTCGTGCCCGAGACCAAGATCCTCGACGTGCCCTTCCTGTTCCGCGACAAGGCGCATGCCCGCGCAGTGCTCGACGGCCCGATCGGCCAGGAGCTGCTGACCAAGTTCGATTCCAAGGGCTTCAAGGCGCTGGCCTGGGCGGAGAACGGCTTCCGCCACATGACCAACAGCAAGCGTGACGTGAAGCTGCCCGAGGACCTGAAGGGCCTGAAGATGCGCACCATGGAGAACCCGGTGCACATCGCGGCCTACAAGGGCTTCGGCATCATCACAACGCCGATGGCCTTCCCCGAGGTGTTCACGGCCCTGCAGCAGGGCACGGTGGACGGCCAGGAGAACCCGCTGTCGGTGATCATCTCCGCCAAGTTCGACCAGGTGCAGAAGCACCTCACGCTGACGGGCCACGTGTACTCGCCCTGCGTCTTCGTGATGAACAAGGGCACGTTCGACAAGCTGTCGGCCGCCGACAAGCAGGCCTTCCTCGACGCCGCCAAGGAAGGCGTGAAGGCCAACCGCGCCCGCGTGGACGAGGACGACGCCAAGGGCGTGGCCGACCTGCGCGCCAAGGGCATGACCGTGATCGACAACATCGACAAGGTGAAGTTCGTCCAGGCCCTGGCCCCGGTGAACGCCGACTTCGAGAAGCAGTTCGGCAAGGCCAACCTGGAACGCATCCGCAACTTCAAGTGACGTGCGTGGCCGCGCCACACGCGGCCTCCCGTGTCGTCCCCGCGCCGGCGGGGACCCAGAAAAGGCCCGCGCATGCGGGCCTTTCCGCGAACAGAAGAGACCCCCTGTGAAAGAAACCTTCCTCCGGATCGAGCGCTTCACCAGCGGCCTCGCGATGGCGGGCGCCTGCCTCATGCTGGTGGTGGCCAGCGCGCTCGGCATGTTCCAGATCGTCACCCGCTTCGTGCTGGAACAGCCGGCCGAGTGGAGCGAGATCCTGATCCGCCTGTCGCTGATCTGGATGGTGTTCCTCGGCATCCCGGCGGCTTTCCGCCAGGGCGCCATGGTGAGCGTGGACGTGGTCTACCGCACCGTGCCCCCGGGGGGACGGCGCGCGCTGGACTGGGTGGTCTGCATCGCCGCGCTGCTGCTGATCGGGGTGATCCTCTGGTGGGGCTGGGACTACGCCGTGCGCGGCCGCGTGCAGTCGATGGCCGGCCTGGAGTCGATCTCGATGTTCTGGGGCTACCTGGCGCTGCCGGTGGGGGCGCTGTTCTGCATCTTCGGGGTCATCGGCAACCTGCTCGACCCGAAGCGCGAGGAACTGGAGACCGCCCAATGACCAGCGCCATGCTCGCCACGATGGTGCTGTGCTTCGCGCTCAGCGTCTCCGTCGCCGTTTCCATCGGCCTGTCCGCCATCCTCGGCATCCAGGTCACCAATGCCAACATGCTGATCTCCGTCAAGGAGATGTTCAATTCCATCAACAAGTTTCCGCTGGCCGCGATCCCCTTCTTCATCCTGGCCGGCAACCTGATGGAAACGGGCGGCATCTCGCGCCGCCTGGTCGAATTCGCCAAGAGCCTGGTGGGGGGCGTGCAGGGCGGCCTGCCCATGACCTGCGTGCTCACCTGCATGATCTTCGCGGCCGTCTCCGGATCCTCGGTGGCCACCACCTTCGCCATCGGCGCGATCCTGATTCCGGCGCTGCAGAAGCACGGCTACCCCACCAACTACGCCGCGGCCCTGCAGGCCACCAGCGCGGAGCTGGGCGTGATCATCCCGCCCTCGATCCCGATGATCCTGTACGGCGTGAGCGCCGAAGTCTCCATCGGCGAGCTGTTCATCGCCGGCTTCGGCCCCGGCGCCCTGATCGGCGGCGCGCTGATGCTGTTCGTGTGGGCCTGGTGCAAGTACAAGGGCTGGGGCAAGAACGACGGCGACGGCCGCCTGCCACTGTTCAAGTCCTTCATGCAGGCCGGCTGGGCGCTGCTGATGCCGGTGATCATCCTGGGCGGCATCTACGGCGGCGTGTTCACGCCCACCGAGGCTTCGGCGGTCGCGGTGTTCTACGCGCTCGTGGTGGGCATGCTGATCTACCGCGAGATCGACGTGCGCAGCCTCTACGTGATCCTGCGCAAGTCGGTGATCTCCTCGGCGGTGATCATGTTCATCATCGCCAACGCGGGCCTGTTCGCCTTCCTGATCACGCGCGCGGGCGTGCCGGAGGCGATCGGCCACTGGCTGGAAAGCGTGCTGAAAAGCCCGGCGATGTTCCTGCTCGGCGTGAACGCGGCGCTCTTCGTGATCGGCATGTTCATCGAGACCAGCGCCTCGATCATCGTGCTGGCGCCGATCCTGGCGCCGGTGGCGCAGCACTTCGGCATCGACCCGGTGCACTTCGGGCTGATCATGGTGGTGAACCTTGCGCTGGGCATGATCACCCCGCCCTTCGGCGTCAACCTCTTCGCCGCCTGCACGGTGGCGAAGGTTTCGCTGGACCGCATCATCACGCAGCTGATCCCGTTCGTGCTGGTGGTGCTCGGGTGCCTGCTGGTGATCACGTACGTGCCGGGCCTGTCGCTGGGCTTGCGCGACCTCGTGTACAAGTAAACCGTCCGGCTACAATGCATCCCGTCAGGAGAGAGCCTCGCACGCTCGCGAGGCCGCCGAAGGCGCTGCAACGCTCAGGCACCCAGGACTGACGAACGCCCCGCTCGCGGGGCGCCTCCATGCTGGAGAGAGGCGGCTGCCGCTGGGCAGCCACCCACCGAAGGAGCAAGCCCCCGCAAGGGGTGAATCTCTCAGGTAAAGCGGACAGCACGGGCCACTCCATCGTGTGTACGATGGCCCGCAACCCCTTGGGAGTCCGCGTGTCCGCCCCTCAGGAAGAGCTCCAGAAGACGCCCCTCCATGCCCTGCACCTCGAACTCGGTGCGCGCATGGTCCCCTTTGCCGGCTATTCCATGCCGGTCCAGTATCCCGCCGGCCTGATGGCCGAGCACCACCACACGCGTGCCGGCGCCGGCCTGTTCGACGTCTCGCACATGGGCCAGCTGCGGCTGGTCGGGCCCGACGCCGCCGCGGCCTTCGAGTCGCTGATGCCGGTCGACGTGATCGACCTCGCCCCCGGCAAGCAGCGCTACGGCCTGCTGCTCACCGACGAGGGCACGATCATCGACGACCTGATGTTCGTCAACCGCGGCGGCGAGCTGTTCGTGATCGTCAACGGCGCCTGCAAGGCGGGCGATCTCGCGCACATCCACGAGCGCATCGGCTCGCGCTGCGAGGTCATCGCGATGCCGGAGCGCGCCCTGCTCGCGCTGCAGGGCCCCAAGGCGGTGGAGGCGCTGCAGCGCGTCGTGCCCGGCGTCGAGAAGCTGGTGTTCATGACCGGCGCCGGCTTCCAGTGGAAGGGCATGGACCTGTTCGTCACCCGCAGCGGCTACACCGGCGAGGACGGCTTCGAGATCTCCGTGCCCGGCCTGCAGGCCGAGACCTTCGCCCGCGCCCTGCTGGCCCAGCCGGAGGTGAAGCCGGTGGGCCTGGGCGCGCGCAACTCGCTGCGGCTGGAAGCGGGCCTGTGCCTGTACGGCAACGACATCGACACCACCACCACGCCGGTCGAGGCGGCGCTGCAGTGGGCGATCCAGAAGGTGCGGCGCACCGGCGGTGCCCGCGCCGGCGGCTTCCCCGGCGCCGAGCGCGTGCTGGCGCAGCTCGATGGGCGCGAGCCGATCGCGCGCAAGCGGGTGGGCCTGGTGGCCCTGGAGCGCGTGCCGGTGCGCGAGCACGTGGAGCTGCACGATGCGCACGGCCAGCGCGTCGGCGAGGTGACCAGCGGCCTGCTCGGCCCCACGGTCGACCGGCCGATCGCGATGGGCTACGTGCCGCCGCAACTCGCCGCCGCCGGCACGCGCCTGAACGCCATGGTGCGCGGCAAGCCGGTGCCGATGGAGGTCGCGCCCATGCCCTTCGTCCCGAATCGTTACTACCGCGGCTGAGGCCGCCAGGAGAAGAACCATGACCGTCAAGTACACGCCCGAGCACGAGTGGATCCAGCTGGAGGACCACGAGTACGCCGTGGTCGGCATCACCCTGCATGCGCAGGACGCGCTGGGCGACGTCGTGTTCGTGGACCTGCCGGAAGTCGGCCGCACCTACGCCAGGGGCGAGCAGGCGGGCGTCGTCGAATCCGTGAAGGCGGCGGCGGACGTGTACATGCCCATCGCCGGCGAAGTCTCCGAAGTCAACGAGGACCTGCGCGCCGACCCGTCGCTCGCCAACAAGGACCCGATGGGCGCCGGCTGGTTCTTCAAGATCCTGATCAAGGACATGGCGGAATTCGACGCGCTCATGGACGAGCCCGAATACGCCAGGTTCGTTCAAGCCAACAAATGACCTTCGCATGCTGATGCAAACCGCCCGGCCGCTCGCAGAACTGGAAAACCCCGCCGAATTCATTCCGCGCCACGTCGGCATCGACGAAGCGGACGAAGAGCGCATGCTGTCCGTGATCGGCGAGGCCTCGCGCCGCGCGCTGATCGACGGCATCGTGCCGCGCGCCATCGCGCGCGAGCGCCCGATGCAGCTGCCGCCGCCGGCCACCGAGGCCGCGGCGCTGCTGGAGCTGCGTGCGATCGCACGCAAGAACCAGGTGTTCCGCAGCTTCATCGGCCAGGGCTACTACGGCACCTTCACGCCGGGCGTGATCCTGCGCAACATCCTCGAGAACCCGGCCTGGTACACGGCCTACACGCCCTACCAGGCGGAGATCAGCCAGGGCCGCATGGAAGCCCTGGTGAACTTCCAGACCATGGTGAGCGACCTCACGGCCATGCCGATCGCCAACGCCTCGATGCTGGACGAGGCGACGGCCGCGGCGGAGGCGATGACGCTCGCCAAGCGCATGGTCAAGAGCAAGAGCACGACCTTCCTGGTGGCGGGCGACTGCCACCCGCAGACGATCGAGGTGGTGCAGACCCGCGCCAGGCCGCTGGGCATCCAGGTGCAGCTGGCCAATTCGGCCGAGGAATGGCAGCAGATGCTCGCCGGCGACTACTTCGCCGTGCTGGCGCAGTACCCCGCGACCAGCGGCCGCATCGACGACCTGCGCGCCGACGTGCAGCAGGCGCATGCGAAGCAGGCCGCCTTCATCGTGGCGGCCGACCTGCTGGCGCTGACGCTGCTCACGCCGCCCGGCGAATGGGGCGCGGACATCGTGGTGGGCAGCACCCAGCGCTTCGGCATGCCCATGGGCGCCGGCGGCCCGCACGCGGCCTACCTCGCCTGCCGCGACGAGTACAAGCGCTCGATGCCGGGCCGGCTGGTGGGCGTGAGCGTCGACGTGCACGGCAACCCCGCCTACCGCCTCGCGCTGCAGACGCGCGAGCAGCACATCCGGCGCGAGAAGGCCACCTCCAACATCTGCACGGCGCAGGTGCTGCCGGCGGTGATCGCCAGCATGTACGCGGTGTACCACGGCCCGCAGGGCCTGCGGCGCATCGCGCAGCGCGTGGCCGCGTACACGGCGATCCTGGCCAAGGGCCTGGAGCAGCTGGGCCACGCCCCGCGCCGCGCTGCCTTCTTCGACACGATCTCGCTGCACACCGGCGAGGCCACGCCCAACTTCATCGCGCGCGGCCATGCGATGCGCCTCAACCTGCGGCAGGCGTGGGACGAGTACATCTGCATCTCGCTCGACGAGACCAGCACGCGCGAGGACATCCGCCAGATCTGGCAGGTGTTCGCCAAGCCGGGGCAGGCGCTGCCGGACTTCGCGGCCTTCGAGAAGGGCATCGAGCCCGCGATCCCGCCGGCGCTGCGGCGCACCAGCGACTTCCTCACCCATCCGGTCTTCAACACGCACCACAGCGAGACCGGCATGCTGCGCTACATCCGCAGCCTCTCGGACAAGGACCTGGCGCTGGACCGCACGATGATCCCGCTGGGCAGCTGCACGATGAAGCTGAACGCCACCAGCGAGATGATCCCCATCACCTGGCCCGAGTTCGCCCACGTGCACCCGTTCGCGCCGCGCGACCAGCTGCAAGGTTACGCGGAGCTCGACGAGCAGCTGCGCGCCTGGCTGTGCGAAGCCACCGGCTACGCCGGCATCAGCCTGCAGCCCAACGCCGGCTCGCAGGGCGAATACGCCGGCCTGCTGGCGATCAAGGCGTGGCACGCAAGCCGCGGCCAGGCGCACCGCAACGTCTGCCTGATCCCCTCCTCCGCCCACGGCACCAATCCGGCCAGCGCGCAGATGGCGGGCCTGCAGGTGGTGGTGACGGCCTGCGACGACAACGGCAACGTCGACCTCGAAGACCTGAAGGCCAGGTGCGAGCAGTACAGCGACAGGCTGGCCTGCATCATGATCACCTACCCCAGCACGCACGGCGTGTTCGAGATGCAGGTGAAGGAACTGTGCGCGCTGGTGCACCAGCACGGCGGCCGGGTCTACGTGGACGGCGCCAACATGAACGCCCTGGTCGGCGTGGCCGCGCCGGGCGAGTTCGGCGGCGACGTGAGCCACCTGAACCTGCACAAGACCTTCTGCATCCCGCACGGCGGCGGCGGCCCGGGCGTCGGCCCGGTGTGCGTGGTGGAGGACCTCGTGCCCTTCCTGCCCGGCCACCGCACCGGCGGCCTCGCCGAGCATCCGGTCGGCGCGATCTCCGCTGCGCCCCTGGGCAATGCGGCGGTGCTGCCGATCTCCTGGATGTACTGCCGCATGATGGGCGCCGAGGGCCTCACGCGCGCCACCGAGGCGGCGATCCTGAGCGCCAACTACGTGAGCGCGCGCCTGCGCGAGCACTACCCCACGCTCTACGCCAGCGCCAACGGCCACGTCGCGCACGAATGCATCCTGGACCTGCGGCCGCTGAAGGAAACGAGCGGCGTGATGGCGGAGGACGTCGCCAAGCGGCTGATGGACTACGGCTTCCACGCGCCCACGCTCAGCTTCCCGGTGCCCAACACGCTGATGGTGGAGCCGACGGAAAGTGAGACGCTGGAGGAGCTCGATCGCTTCTGCGACGCCATGATCGCGATCCGGGAGGAGATCCGCCGGATCGAGGCGGGCGAGTGGCCGCAGGACAACAACCCGCTGAAGAACGCGCCGCACACGGCGGAGTCGCTGCTGGTGGGGGAGTGGAAGCATCCCTACCCGCGCGAGCTCGGCGCCGCGATGGCGGACCCGAAGGCGGGCTCGGGGCGGCAGTTGAAGTACTGGCCGCCAGTGGGCCGGGTCGACAACGTGTACGGGGACAGGAACCTGTTCTGCAGCTGCGTGCCGATGTCGGCGTACGAGTAGGCGAGGCGCAGCGCTCGCCTGCGCTCGCGCATCGCTGGGCTTTCGCCATCGCTCCAGCGCCAGCCTGCGAAATGCGCCATCCCACCGGCGCGCCAAGGCGCAGCGGCGCGTTCGAGAGGCTGGTGCTGACGAAGGAAGCCCAGCGATGGCGCGAGCGCAGCGAGCGCCTCACATCCCGAGCAACCGCGGCAGCGCCAGCGAGATCTCCGGCAGGTAGGTGACGAGGCCCAGGAACACCAGCATCGTCACCAGCCACGGCCACACCGCCACTGTGAGTTCCGTGATGCCCATCCGCGCGATGCCCGAGGCGACATAGAGGTTCAGACCCACCGGCGGGTGGCACAGCCCCACCTCCATGTTCACGGTGATCAGCACACCGAAGTGGATCGGGTCGATCCCGAGCTGCGTCGCCACCGGGAACAGGATCGGCGCCATGATCAGGATGATGGACGAGGGCTCCATCACGTTGCCGGCGAGCAGCAGCATCACGTTCACCAGCAGCAGGAAGGTGACCGCACCGAGTCCGCGCTCCACCATCCAGCCCGCCATCGCCTGCGGGATCTGCTCGCTCGTCATGAGGAACGAGAACAGCACGGCGTTGGTGATGATGTACAGCAGCATCGCGCTCATGTTGGCCGAGGCCAGCAGCACGCGCGGCACTTCGGACAACCGCAGGTCCTTGTAGACGAACACCGCGATCGCGAACGCGTACACCGCGCTCACCGCCGCCGCCTCGGTGGGCGTGAACAGGCCGGAATAGATGCCGCCCAGCACGATCACGATCAGCATCAGGCCCCAGAACGACTCGCGCCCGGCGCGCACCCGGCGCGGCCAGGGCGCGCGCTGCATGCGCGGGTAGCCGTTGCGCCAGGCGCGGTACCAGGTCGTCAGGCCCAGCATGGTGGCCAGCAGGGCGCCGGGCACCACGCCGGCCACGAACAGCTTGCCCACCGAGGTGTTGGTCGACACCGAATACAGCACCATCGCGATCGAGGGCGGGATCAGGATGCCGAGCGCGCCGCTGGTGGTGACCACGCCGGCACCGAAGCGGCGCGGATAACCCTGCGCCACCATCGCCGGGATCAGCACGGATCCGATCGCCACCACGGTGGCCGGTGAGGAGCCCGACACGGCCGCGAACAAGGCGCACGCCAGCACCGCCGACAGTCCGAGGCCGCCGTGCCAGTGCCCCACCAGCGAGGTGGCGAACTCGATCATCCGCCGCGCCACGCCGCCATGGGTGAGGAAGTTGCCGGCCAGGATGAAGAACGGGATCGCCATGATCTCGAAGCTCTCGATCCCGGT
>NZ_DASSVG010000563.1:0-3678 GCF_035706265.1 Ramlibacter sp.
GGCGTGCACCAGATCTCCAACATCCTGATCGAACTTCAGGGCAACTGCGCATGGGTGGAAAGCAGCTTCCTGGCGCTGCAGTCCAACGCCGCCACGCCCGCCCGGGAGACCTTTCTCTGCGGCCGCTACCTCGACCGCTTCGAACGGCGCGACGGCGAGTGGCGCATCGCCGAGCGCACCGTCGTCTACGACTGGATCGAGGAGCGCACGCGTCTCGAGCTGGCGAACGACAACGCCACCCTCTTCGCGCAGCGCCAGCCGACCGGCGGACGCATGCCGCAGGACCCCTTGTATGCGTTCCTCGCGGCCGCGCGGCCCCGCACCTGAGAAGGCCACGGCTTGACACCGTGGCGCGTCGCGCATCAAAATGGAAACACTTCCACGTAATGGAACGCTCCTGGCCCACCAGGATGCTTCCCCCCACCAGTCGGAGACAGCCATGGCCTTTCTGCGCCGCACCTTCCTGTATTCCCTCGTCGCGGCGGCTGCCGCCGTCCACGGTACCGCCTCGGCGGCCTGGCCCGAGCGCCCGGTGCACATCGTCGTGCCCTACGCAGCCGGCGGCTTCACCGACATCCTGGCCCGGCTGGTGGGCACGAAGCTGTCGGAGCGTCTCGGCCAGCCCGTGGTGGTCGAGAACAAGCCGGGTGCGTCCACCATGCTGGGGGCCGAGGCGGTGGCGCGGTCGGCACCGGACGGCTACACGCTGCTGATGGCCACCACCAGCACCCTCTCCACGAACCCGCTGATGTTCCGCAAGATGCCCTACAAGGTGGCGGACTTCCAGCCGGTGGCGCTGACCGGTCTCACGCCATTCGTGCTGGTGGCGCACCCCTCGGTGGCGGTCAACGATGCCGCCGGGCTGGTGGCCTACGCCCGCGCGAATCCCGGCAAGCTCAACTTCGCGATGCTCGGGCCGGGCTCCTCCACCCACCTCGTGGACGAGATGCTGCGGTCGCAAGCCAAGGTGGACATCCGCGACATTCCCTACAAGGGCTCCGGCCCGGCGAACAACGACCTGCTGGCCGGCCACGTCCAGCTCAATTTCGATGCCGTGTCCACGGCCATTCCGCGCATCCGTTCCGGCCACCTCAAGGGGCTGGGCATCACTTCCGAAACGCGCTCGCCGCTGCTGCCCAACGTCCCCACCTTCAAGGAGTCGGGCCTGCCGCAGATGGTCGCCTACTCCTGGTACGGGCTGATGGCGCCGGCGGGCACGCCGGGCGCGGTGGTGGAGCAGCTCAATCGCTCCGTCAACGAGGTGCTGAAGATGCCGGAGGTGCAGGCGCAGCTCGAATCCAACGGCGCCAGCGCGCCCACGCTGAACGCCAGGCAGTTCGCGGACTTGATCCAGGAGCACACCCGCACGTGGGAGCGCGTGATCAAGCCGCTGAACATCCAGTTGGACTGAGCCCGTGGCTGCTTCGGCTTCCGGCGGGTTGGAAGGCCGCGTCGCGCTCGTGACCGGGTCCACGGACGGCATCGGGCTGGCCGTGGCGCGCAGCCTCGCCGCGCAGGGCAGCGCCGTGATGCTCAACGGCTTCGGCGAGCCGGAGGCGATCCGTGCCCTGTGCGACGAACTCGCCACGGCGCACGGCGTCGAAGTCGCACACGCGCCGGCCGATCTGCGACGCGAAGAGGATGCCGCGGCCCTGGTGCCGCACGTGCTGGAGCGCTTCGGGCGCCTCGACGTTGTGGTGAACAACGCGGGCACGCAGCACAAGGGGCCGGTGGAGGAGCACCCGCCGCAGCGCTGGCGCGAGGTGTTCGCGCTCAACCTCGACGCAGCGTTCCACACCATCCGCACGGCCCTGCCCGGCATGCGCGCGCGCGGCTGGGGCCGCATCGTCAACGTCGCCTCGGTGTACGGTCTGGCGGGCGGCGTGGACCGCAGCAGCTACGTGGCCTCCAAGCACGCGCTGGTCGGCCTCACCAAGGCAGTGGCGCTGGAGACCGCCAGCACCCCGATCACCTGCAACGCGGTCTGCCCCGGCGACGTCTCGACGCGCATCTTCTACCGCAACGCCAAGCTGCTGGCCGAAAGCGAAGGCATCAGCCGGGCCGAGGCGCAGCAGCGCATCGCCGCGACCAACATGCCCTCGGGCCGGGTGGTCGCACCCGAGCACGTGGCGGCGCTCGTCGCCTTCCTGTGCAGCGAGGCCGCCGGCGAGATCCGGGGCGCCGCCCTGCCGGTCGACGGGGCCTGGCTGGCACGTTGAACCCCTAGCCAAACGAGACCATGGAACACACGACTGCGCCCCGTGCAGGGGCCCTTTCCCACATCCGCGTCCTCGACCTGAGCCGCGTGTTCGCCGGCCCCTGGGCCGGCCAGATGCTCGCAGACCTCGGCGCCGAGGTGATCAAGGTGGAACGTCCGCGCGAGGGCGACGATTCGCGCCGGCTCGGCCCGCCCTTCCTGCGGGACGACGACGGCGAATACACCCGCGAGTCCGGCTTCTACCTGAGCGCCAACCGCAACAAGAAGTCCGTCACGGTGGACATCTCCCGGCCGGAGGGCCAGGAGATCATCCGCGCGCTGGCGCAGTCGTGCGACGTGCTGATCGAGAACTACAAGGTCGGCGACCTGGCGCGTTACGGGCTGGACTACGAGTCGCTGCGTCCCGCCAACCCGCGCCTGGTCTACTGCTCGATCACGGGCTTCGGCCAGACCGGCCCCTACCGCAAGAAGCCCGGCTACGACTCGATCTTCCAGGGCATGGGCGGGCTGATGGCGATCACCGGCCACCCCGACGACCAGCCCGGTGGCGGCCCGCAGAAGGTGGGGCTGATCGTGTCGGACCTGATGGCCGGCATGTACGCCTCGGTGGCCATCCTGGCGGCGCTGGAGCACCGCGACGCCGTCTCGGGCGCAGGCCAGTACATCGATCTCGCGCTGCTGGACGCGCAGGTGGCGGCGCTGTCGCACTCGGCCATGGGCTACCTGGTGGCGGGAGACCGCGTGCCGCGCTGCGGAACCCAGTCCCCGACCGCAGCACCCTCGCAGATGTACCGCTGCCAGGACGGCGCGATCATGATCGTGGTCGGCAACAAGGCGCAGTGGGAGAAGTTCTGCGGCGCGCTTGGCCGGCCGGACCTGCCGGGCGATGCCCGCTTCGTCACCAACCAGGACCGCATCCGCCACCGCGCCGAGCTCAACGCCATCCTGGAGCCGATCTTCCTGTCCCAGCCGCGGCAGCACTGGGTCGATGCGCTCGCGGAGGTGGGCGTGCCCTGCGGCCCCGTCAACGAGTTGCACGAGGTGTTCGAAGATCCGCAGGTGCGCTCGCGCGAGATGGTGGTGCACATGCCCCACCCGCACCGCACGTCCATGCCGATGCTGGCCAACCCGATCCGCCTGTCCGGCACCCCCGTGCAGTACCGCCTGGCCCCGCCGGGCCTCGGCGAGCACACGGACGAAGTGCTGGCCGGACTTGCCGGCTTCGACGCGGCGCGGCTCCAGGCCTTGCGGGATGAGGGCGTCATCTGACCAGAAGCAACCGAGCGATCCGGTGCGGATCGGCCGCAGCATTTCGAACCCAAGAGAGAACAGCATGAAACCATTGGAAGGGCGGATCGCCCTCGTCACCGGCGCTGGATCCGGCCTCGGCCGGGCCGACGCCGTCGTGCTCGCGGAGCGCGGCGCGGCCGTGATCGTCAACGACGTGAATGCGGAAGGCG
>NZ_DASSVG010000564.1:0-4520 GCF_035706265.1 Ramlibacter sp.
GCGGGTGCGCGCGTTCGTGGAGCACCTCGCGGCCCATTTCGGCCGCGACGAGGTCGGCGTCAGAGCACCAGCAGCGCCCGGAAATCGTTGACGTTGGTGTGCGTCGGCCCGGTGACCACCAGGTCGCCGAGGGCGCTGAAATAGCCGTAGGCGTCGTTGCGCTGCAGGAACTGGTCGACCTTCAGGCCCTGGGCCAGGGCGCGCTGCAGCGTGTCGGGGGCGACGAAGGCGCCGGCGTTGTCTTCCATGCCGTCGATGCCGTCGGTGTCGGCCGCCAGTGCCCACACGTTGGCCTGGCCCTGCAGCGCCTGGGCCAGGCCGAGGCAGAACTCGCCGGCCCGGCCGCCGCGGCCGCGCGGCGTGCCTTCCGGCGGCTTGCGCACCGTCACCGTCGTTTCGCCGCCGGAGAGGATCACGCAGGGCGCGGCGAAGGGCTGGCGGCGCAGCGCCACCGCCCGGCCGAGCGCGGCGTGCACCTTGCCCACCTCGCGCGCCTCGCCTTCCATCTCGTCGCTGAGGATGTGCGCCTCGATGCCGGCGGCGCGCGCCGCCGCGGCGGCCGCCTCGAGCGACTGCTGCGGCTTGGCGATCATGTGCACCTCGTGGCCGGCGAACACGGCGTCGCCGGGCTTGGGCGTTTCCAGCGCGCCCTGCTCCAGCTGCGCGAGGACCGGGCCCGGCACCTCGATGCCGTAGCGGCGCAGGATCGCGAGCGCATCGGCGCAACTGCTCGCGTCCGGCACCGTGGGCCCGCTGGCGATGATCGAGGGATCGTCGCCCGGCACGTCGCTGATGGTGAGCGTGACCACCTTGGCCGGCGCGCACGCGGCGGCGAGCCGCCCGCCCTTGATGCGCGAGAGGTGCTTGCGCACGCAGTTCATCTCCGCGATGTTGGCCCCTGACTCCAGCAGCTCCCGGTTGATGCGCTGCTTGTCCTGCAGCGTCAGGCCTTCGGCCGGCAACGTGAGCAGCGCCGAGCCGCCGCCGGAGATGAGGCACAGCACCAGGTCCTGCGGCGTGAGGCCCTGCGCCAGCGCCAGGATGCGCTCGGCCGCCTGCAGGCCGGCGGCGTCGGGCACGGGGTGCGCGGCCTCCACCACCTCGATGCGTTGCGCCAGGCCCGCGGGCCGCGGCGGCGTGTGGTGGTAGCGGGTGACGACCAGGCCCGACAGCGGCGCCTGCGGGGGCCACAGCGCCTCCACGGCCTGAGCCATCGCGCCGCCCGCCTTGCCCGCCCCCAGCACGATCGTGCGCCCGCGCGGCGGCGGCGGCAGGAAGGCCGCCGTGTTGTGCAGCGGCAGTGCACGGTGGACGGCGGCGCGGTAGAGGTGTTCGAGGAAGGCGCGGGGCTGCTGGCGGGGATCGGGCGCGGACATTCGGTTCTCCTGCTCCTGATTGTGCGCGGAACCGGCCCGCCCGCCGGCTCCGGCGCCACGACGCTGCGTCAATCCACCTTCGCGCCGGCCACGAACCAGCGGCCGATGAGTCCGCGCTCCTCCTCGGTGATGTGGGTCGCGTTGTTCAGGGGCATGGTCTTGGCCACCACCGCCTGCTGGTAGACCGCCTGGGCGTGCTGCTTCAGGCCCTGCGGCGAATCGAGCCGCACGTTCTTCATCTGCACCTGCGCGCCGTGGCACATGTAGCAGCGCTGCTCCAGCACCTTCTGTACCGCGCCGTAGTCCGCCGCGGGCGCCGCGGCCATGCGCGCCGCCTCGGTCGGCTGCGGCGTGAGCCACACCAGCGTGGCCACGATCAGCACCACGCCGGCCAGCGCGTAGCCGCCGGGATGGCGGTTGCGCCCCAGCTTCCAGCCGTGCCGCATCACGAAGAACTGGCGGATCGCGGCGCCGGCCAGCATCATCAGGATCAGCACCAGCCAGTTGCGCGGATGCGAGTAGAGGAAGCCGTAGTGGTTGGACAGCATCGCGAACAGCACCGGCAGCGTGAAGTAGGTGTTGTGCACGCTGCGCTGCTTGCCGCGCAGGCCGTGGATCGGGTCCACCGGCTGGCCCGCCGCGATCGCCTGCACCACCTTCTTCTGGCCGGGAATGATCACGAAGAACACGTTCGCGCTCATGGAGGTGGCGAGCATCGCCCCCATGAGCAGGAAGGCCGCCCGGCCCGCGAACCAGTGGCACGCCAGCCACGAGGCGACGCACACCAGCACCAGGACCAGAGCGCCGACCAGGCCGTCGCGCGCGGTGCCGAAGATCCGGCAGATCGCGTCGTACAGCAGCCAGAAGACGACCAGGAAGCCCAGCGCCACCGCGATCGCCGCCGCCGGCGACCAGTCCATCAGCGACTTGTCGACCAGGTAGGCGCCCGCGTTCCACAGGTAGGAAACCGTGAACAGCGCGAAGCCGGACATCCAGGTCGAATAGCTTTCCCAGAAGAACCAGTGCAGCTTGGGCGGCAGCTGCGGCGGCGCCACCGCGTACTTCACCGGGTGGTAGAAGCCGCCGCCGTGCACGGCCCACAGCTCGCCGGTGGCGCCTTCGGCGCGCAGCTTGCCGTCGGCCGGCGGCGTGAGGCTGCTGTCCAGGAAGACGAAGTAGAACGATGAACCGACCCAGGCGATGGCCGTGATCACGTGCAGCCACCGCAACAGCAGGTTGGCCCAGTCGAGAAGATAGCTTTCCATTCCTTACACCCTTGTCCGTCTCATGGCTGCAGGCCTTGCAGCAGCTGCGCCGCCACGGCCACCGCGATCACCTCCGGCTGCTTGCCGGTGATGCCCGGAATGCCGATCGGGCAGGTGACCTGCGCCAGTTCGTTCTCGTCGAAGCCCCGTTCCTCCAGCCGATGCCGGAAGGTGGCCCACTTGGTCTTGCTGCCGATCAGGCCGACGTAGGGCAGGTCGCACCGATCGCGCAGGCGGCGCAGGCACGCCGCCACGATGTCCAGGTCCTCGGCGTGGCTGAAGCTCATGATCAGCACGCGCGAGCCGGGCGCGAGATCCGCCACGGCGGCCCGCACCGGGTCGGAGTGCTCGCAGCGCACGTTGTCCGGCACCTGCGGCGGGAAGATCTCGTCGCGGCTGTCGATCCAGGTCACGTCGAAGGGCAGCGTGCCGAGCAGGTTCACCAGCGCCTTGCCCACGTGGCCGCCGCCGAACAGGGCCAGCGGCGTTGCGGCGCCGCGCAGGCGCGCGGCCAGCTGCGGCGCATCGGCCGCGCCGACCCGCTCGAAGCCCAGGTGCATGACGCCGCCGCAGCACTGGCCCAGGGAAGGACCGAGCGGATAGCGCAGCACCGGCGCGCCCTCCGCACCGCCCAGGCGCCGCCGGGCCTCCTCGATCGCCTGCAGTTCCAGGTGGCCGCCGCCCACCGTGCCCACCACCGCATCCGGGAAGACGGCCATCCAGGCGCCCACCTCGCGCGGCACCGAACCCTGGGCGCTGTCGACGCTGATCAACACCGCGTCTTGCGCCGCCAACCCCTTCGTGACTTCTTCGAGGGCACGCATGCTTTACAGAGAATCCGTTGGCAACGACGCGCAGGGTTTCGTAACCAAAGTCATCATTGGCCGCCGCAGCCCCGTTGTAATCTGCGCCAGCACGCCGCCGGCGTGCCCCTGTCGCCAGGAGCCTCCATGATGTATCGACCTGCCCTGCGTCCCCTGATTCCCGCGCTCGGCGCGCTCGCCGTGCTCGCGGCCTGCACTTCCACCCCGCTGCAACAGCAGCCGCAAGCCGTCGTCGTGCCGCAACCGGCCGTCCGTCCCCCTGCACCGGCCCCCGCGCCGCAGGTCGCCATCGCACCGCAGTCGATGCTCAAGTTCTCCACGGCCACCAACCCGCGCGCCTACCGCCAGGACGCGGCGACGCACATCTACGGCATGAACAGCGAGCGGATCTGGAAGGGCCGCCTGCCGCCCCTGCTGTACGCCGTGGGCGTGCTGCAGGTCGAAGTCGACGGCCAGGGCAACGTGCGCCACCTGAACTGGTTGCGCGCGCCCCGGCACGCGCCGGAGGTGATCGCCGAGATCGAGCGCACCGTGCGCAAGGCGGCGCCCTTCCCCGTGCCGGCGCGCATGGGCAAGGTGGTCTACACCGATACCTGGCTGTGGCACAAGAGCGGGCGCTTCCAGCTCGATACGCTGACCGAGGGGCAGGACTGAACGGCTCCCGTCACCCCCGCGCAGGCGGGGGCCCAGGGGAAAGGCGGCCGCGGGCCGCTTTTCTTTTGGCGAGCGCTTCACGATCCGCGGTAGGTCGAATAGGCCCACGGGCTCACCAGCAGCGGCACGTGGTAGTGCTGGTCGGCGTGCGCGATGCCGAAGTCCAGCGCCACCCGGTCGAGGAAGGGCGGATCGGGCAGGTCGATGCCACGGGAGCGGAAGTACGCAGCCACGTCGAATACCAACCGGTAGGTCCCCTTCTTCAGGCTGGCGTCGTCGAACAGGGGCCCTTCCGGGTTGCGGCCGTCGCCGTTGAGGACGAAGCGCTTCAGCAGCACCGGCGCCGCGCCGCCGGTGGCATAGAGCTCCGCGGCCATGCCGCCGGCCGGCGTGCCGTGCAT
>NZ_DASSVG010000565.1:0-10449 GCF_035706265.1 Ramlibacter sp.
GTGCGTGAGGTCCTCCACCTTGTCCAGGTTGGTCAGGATGATCGTGACCTCGTCGCCCTTCTTCACCTTGAACTCGCGCAGGCTGAAGGCGGGCGCCTGGGAGGTCAGCTTCACCGTGACCTTGCGGCCGTTGCGGGTGACGCCGCTTTCCTTCGGGTCCTTGACGGCGAGCGGGAACTCGTTGAGGTCGTAGACCTGCTTGGGCTTGAGGATCTCGCGCTTGAAGATGATGAAGTCGTGCGGCTCGCCGCGCACCGGGTGGTCCGCCTTCAGCACCATCTTCTCGCCGGAAATGTCGATCAGCTGCTCGTTTTCCGGGTGCAGCGGGCCGACCGGCAGGAAGCGGTCCTTGGAGAACTTGCAGCCCACCGCCAGCCACTTGCCGTCGGCGGCCACGGTCTCGGAGTGCGAGGCGTTCACGTGGCCCGGCTGGAACTGCAGGTCGAGGCGATCGACCACGTACTTGGCGTTCTTGTCGCCGGCGTGGAACTTGATCGCGGCCTCCACGTTCCACTTCACCAGCGCGCTGTCGAGGAACAGGGTGGTGTAGGCGTTGCCGCGGCCGTCGAAGGCGGTGTGCAGCGGGCCCAGGCCCACTTCGACCTCGGCGACGATGGACTTGTCGGGGCCCTCCAGCTTGCCGTCGAAGTACTCCAGCACCTTGTCCAGCTGGATCACGGTGCAGGTGGGCGACAGCTTGCCGGCGCAGATGAAGTACTTGCCGTCGGGGCTGGCGTTCACGCCGTGCGGGTTCTTGGGCACGCTCACGTAGGCCACGAGCGCCGTCTTCGGGTCCTTGTTGGCTTCGCGCGTGCCGTCCACCACCGGCACCTTGGAGTCGCCGATCCGCTTGACCTTGCCGGCCTTGACGGCTTCCTCGATGCGGGCGATGTTGAAGAACAGGCAGGCGTCGCGCTCGGCGGACATCATGTCCTCGTACTTGGCGCCGTTCTCCACGTTGTACTGGTTGGTGGCGGCCAGCTTGCCGTCGTAGGAGGTGGCCACCAGGTCGCAGTTGCCGTCGATGAGCACCTGCCAGCGCACTTCCATGGTCTCGATGTCCACGCAGGAGAAGAGCGAGCGGTAGTGCTCCGGCTTCTCCAGGTCGGCCGCCGTCAGCGGAATGCCGAATTCGCCGCCGCAGAACACGCGCGTGCTGTAGTTGATCGCCGGATCGACCGGGTCGCGCTTGTCCGGGAAGATGCCGTGGAAGCCCTGCACGTTGGGCAGCTCGGTGATCTTGTCGCAGGTCAGGTAGTCGAGCCGGATGCGGGCGATGCGCGAGTTGATCTTGTCGTTGATGAAGGCGTAGCGGCCGTCGTAGTTGCCGTCCTTGTAGGTGGCGTGCGTGTGGTGCGTGTCCGCCACCGTGTACTTCAGGCTGCCATCGGGCTTGGTGCCCATGATGGCCTTGGACTCGTTCGTGACGCCCCAGCCCACCAGCACGTCGGGCACGAAGCAGGGGATGCGGTGGATCTCGCGGCCAGAGGGCAGGCCCAGCACGCGCATGTCGCCGTTGTGGCCGCCGCTCCAGAGGCCGTAGTAGGTGTCGAGTTCGCCCGGCTTGAGGTGGACCGAGGAGGACGTGCCTTCGTCGGCGTGCGACAGGGCCGCCGCATTGGGCTGCGGCGCCGGCGCGCTGGCAGGCTTGTCCGAACAGGCCGCGAGCCCGACGCCCGCCAGGCTGGCCGCCGCGGTATTGAGGAACCGGCGACGCCCCGCGGCGGCGGGGACTTCGGAGGCTGGCGTCGGTGCTTTGGACTTGGTAGTCATCGGATGTTCTGCAGTTCGTGAAATGAAATGCCGTGCGGACCTGGTTGACCGCTGGCCGCGTGCCGGCGTTTCGAATCATCGGCGCGCACTAGGGTTTCCACTTGAGTTTTGTCAAAGGTTGATCACAAATGCACCTTCGAAAGCGCGCGTGCTTCCTAGAATCGCGCTGCCCCCTCGAAAGGTTTGCGTACCCATGAATCGACTGACCCTCTGCCTCGCTCTTTCCGCCGCGGCGCTGCTCGCGGCTTGCGGCAAGCCGGAAAGCGCGCCTGCCCCTGCGGCCCCTGCGCCGGCCACACCGGCCGCCACCACCGTGGCCGCCGCCCCGGCGGCCGCACCCGTGAACGAACAAGGCAAGTCCGTGTTCGGCAAGACCTGCGCCCTGTGCCACGCCGCCGGCGTCGCCGGTGCGCCGAAGCCCGGCGACAAGGCCGACTGGGCCCCGCGCATCGCGCAGGGCAACGACACGCTGTACAAGCACGCGCTCGAAGGCTTCAACGGCAGCAAGGGCCAGATGCCCCCGAAAGGCGGCAACCCGGCGCTGGCCGATGCCGACGTGAAGGCGGCGGTCGATTACATGGTGTCGCAATCGCACTGAACGGAAGCGCAGCGCAGTGAAGCATCCGCAATCCGCGGCGCGGCGCCGCGTGCTGCTCGCCGGCGCCGGCCTCGCGCTGGCGCCGCTCGTGCTGGCGGCGACGCCGGGCGAGCAGGGCGTGCGCGCCTCGCGCGCGCTCATGGGCACGCAGGTGGACATCGCCGCGCGCGGCACGGATGCCGCGCTGCTGCGCGCCGCCAGCGACGCGGCCTTCGAACGCATGGCGGCGCTCGTCGCGGTGATGAGCCATTACTCGGCGACCAGCGAGGTCGCTGCCATCGGCCTGGCCTCGGGCCTGCAACCCGTGGCCGTCGCGCCGGAACTGCTGCAGGTGCTGCACATGGCACAGGGCGTGTCGCGGCAAAGCGGCGGCGCCTTCGATGCCACCATCGGCTCGCTCGGGCGCTGGCAGTTCGATCCGCAGGATCCGCGCATGCCGGCACCGGAGGCCATCCGCGCACGGCTCGGCGCGGTCGACTGGCGCCAGCTGGTGCTGGATGACCAGGCCGGCACCGCGTACCTGAAGCGCCGCGGCATGCGGCTCGACCTGGGCGGCATCGCGAAGCTGTACATCCTGCAAGCGGGCCTGGAGACGCTGCGCGCGCACGGCGTGCGCACCGCGCTCGTCAACGGCGGCGGCGACGTCGTTGCGATGAGCGAGCGCGGCGCACGGCCTTGGCGCGTGGGCATCCGCGACCCGCGGGTACCGCAGCGCCTGCTGGCCACGCTGGACGTGCGCGAGGGATTCGTCGCCTCGTCGGGCGACTACGAGCGCTTCTTCGTCCGTGGCGGCCGCCGCTGGCACCATGTGCTGGACCCGCGCACCGGTGAGCCAACGCAGGGCCCGCACGGGGTCACGCTGGTCGGCCGCGAGCTGCAGGCCGTCAACGGCCTCGGAGCGGCGGCGATGGTGCTGGGCGCGCGCGAAGGCCGCGCGCTCGTCGAGCGCACGCGCGGGGTGGAAGGATTGATCGCCGGTGCGGACGGCGAGCTGTGGGCCAGCGCGAGCTTGCGCGCGCGGCTGTCCTGACGCGCCGATTCGCGGCGCCGTGCCGTTCGTAGGTGGCGGTGAACCGCGCCGAAGGGCGCGCGTGAACCCCAGCGCTTCGCTGCGCTCACGCATCGCTGGGGTTCGGCCTGCGGCGCTCAGCTCCAGCCTACGAATGCGCGCCGCACGCGTACCCACTTCCGCGCGACACCTCCCTACACCGCCGCCCCCGCCGGCCGGAACGCGTCCGAGAAGCACGCGTCCTCGTCCAGCCCGCGCGCCAGCAGCGCCGGCACGGCGCTCTCCACCATGCGCACCGAGCCGCACACGTAGACCTCCACGCCGGCGAGCTCCGGTGCGTCGGCCAGCATCGCCTCGTGCACGAGCCCTGTGCGCCCGCTCCAGTGGTCCTGCGGCTGCGGCTCCGAGACCACGGGCACGACGCCGAACTGCGGATGCTCGCGCTGCCACTGCTCGGCGAGCGGCAGCAGGTACAGGTCCTGCGGCCGCCGCACGCCCCAGTACAGGCGCATGGGCCGGCGGATGCCGCGCTTGAACGCGTCCTCGAGAATGCTCTTGACCGGCGCGAAGCCGGTGGCGCCGGCGACGAAGAAGATCGGCCGCTCGCTCTCGGCCAGCCGGAAGCTGCCCAGCGGCCCTTCCAGCCGCAGCGTGTCGCCCACGCGCAAGCCCTCGAACACGTGGCCCGTGAAGCGTCCGCCGGGAATGCGGCGCACGTGCAGTTCGATCAGCGCGTTGTCGTGCGGCGGATTGGCGAAGGAGAAGGCGCGCCGCTGGCCGTCCGCGAGGATCACGTGGAGGTACTGCCCGGCGGCGAAGCGCAGGCGCTCGCCGCCGGGCAGGCGCAGCCACACGCGCATCACGTCGTCGGCCAGCCGCTCCAGCCGGATCACCTTGGCGTCGAACTCGCGCACGGCTACCGCACTGGCCCACGCATCGACCGTGACCGCCACGTCCTGCAGCGGCACCGCGCAGCACAGGAGCGCCTTGCCCTGCTGCTTCAGAGCGTCGGGCAGGGCGCTGCGCTGGTAAGGACGATGCGTGACGGCGCCGTGCTCCACGCTGCAAAGGCAGACGCCGCAAGCGCCGTTGCGGCATTCGAAGGGCAGCGGCAGCCCCTGGCGCAGGCCGGCATCGAGCAGCGTCTCGTCGGGCCGCACCGGCACCTGCACCGGCTCGCCCACCGGCCCGGCGAGCGTCATCGTGTGTTCGGCGATGCCGGCGACGCGCCGCCGCGGCCACCAGGGCAGCGTCGCCAGCAGCAGCGTGCCGGCGCCGGTGAGGGCCCACGCAGTTGCCAGCGCGCCGTCGGCGATCACAGGCAGCAGCGCAAGATAGAACCAGTCGGGCGCGATGCGGACCACCGCCTGGCCCAGGTCGGCGGCACCGCCCTGGCTCAGGGCCGGCTGCCCCAGCGAGAGCACCAGCAATGCCGCGACGATGCCGATCGCCACCGGCCGCGGCGGCGTGGTGCGGGCCTTGGGCACGCGCTGCACGTGTACCCACATCAGCAGCAGCACCGCGAGCGGCAACCCCACGTGCAGGAAGGACAGCAGCGAGAAGAAGCGGTCGCTGACGCTGCTCGCGTACATGAAGTTGCGCACCAGGCTGCCGCCGAAGGCCGGCAGCCAGTCCAGCCACTCGAAGCTGGCGATCACCACGAACTGCGCCAGCCGGTCCCAGGGCAGCATGTAGCCGTTGATGCCGGAGACGTACACCAGCCAGATCAGCACCACGCCGGTGAGCCAGGAGAACCAGCGCCAGCCGCGGAAGCGGTCGAACGCGAAGTGCCGCGCCAGGTGCAGCAGCATGGTGACGACCATCGCGTCCGAGGCGTAGCGGTGCACGCTGCGCAGCACGCCGCCGGCCCACCACTGGCCGTGCGTCAGCGCCTCCACCGAGGCGTGCGCCGCCGAAACGCCGGTCTCGAAGAAGGCGTAGAGGTACAGGCCGCTGCCCCCCACCAGCCAGAACAGGAAGAAGGTGATCGCGCCCAGGTGGTACAGCGGGTTCAGCTGCTCGCCGAAGGCGGCGTTGAACAGTTCCTCGGCACGCAGGAACAGGCGCTGCAACAGGGCTTGCAGGTGCGCCATCACGAAGCCGCCGGCACGCTGTACAGGGGCCGCGGGGCGCCCGCGCGCATGGCCCGCAGCACCACCACCACGAACAGCAGGCCGCCCACGATCGCGATTGCGCCGCCCAGGCCCATGAGGCCCATGCCGGCCACTTCGCCGGCGCTGCGCAGCACCTGTTCGGCGCCGGCTACCTTGCGCTGCACGCCGTAGCCGCCGGACCAGACCAGGCCGACGATGTGCATCAACTGGCCGGCGCCGTAGATCCAGGGCTGCGCCACGGCGAGCCGTCCCTGCGGCGCCGCGTAGCCGAGCACCGGCAGCAGGTGGTAGACGAGGCCCATCAGGGCCAGGGTCACGCCGACGATGCAGCCGTGGTAGTGCGCGGGGATGCGCACGTTGCTGCCGGCGATGAACACGCCGATCAGCCCGCCGGCGCCGAACAGCAGGATGGAGGCGAGCAGCGCCGCGCGCCAGGGCCGCGCCGCGGCCGGCAGCGGCGGCGCCGTGCGCAGCCCGACGAGGACCGCGAGCGCGATCGGCAGGATGGCGGGGCCGCCACCCAGGCGCATCGCCCACGTGAGCAGCGCGCGGTGTTCGACCGAGGCCACGTCCCAGGCCAGATAGGCCACCGGCGTGGCGAACACGGCCGCCAGCGCGAGGCCGAACATCAGCACGGTGACGCGCGGGCTGAGCGGCAGCCGCGCACCGCAGGCACCGGCCAGCCACAGCCACGCCACCAGCATCAGCAGGGTCCACGTGAACTGCAGCGCGTGACCGCCGCCCCAGAACAGGATCTCGTAGTAGGCCTTGCCCTCCAGCGTGGCGGGGACCTGGGTCCATGACCAGGCGAAGGCGAGCAGCGCCACCGCGCCGGCGATCGCCGCGGCGTTGAGGCCGAAGCGCAGCGCGCCGGGGCCGTCGAACGCGATCCCGAGCCGCGGCGCCTGCGCCAGCGTGCGCCACACCAGCAGGCCGGCGCCGGCGCCGAAGGCGAGCAGGCCGGCGAGGAAGACGCGCGAGGTGAGCACCGGGATGTAGTTGGCCATCACCGGCTCGCCAGCGCCGAGGAAGGGCGCCAGTGCCATCAGCGCCGTGCCGCTGCCGGCCAGGGCGAGAGCGGCGTGCGCGGTGCGGCGGGCGCCCGGTTGCGCGTTGAGGCTCCACAGCATGCCGGCCAGCGCGACGAACCAGACCAGCACCGACAGGTCCACGTGCACGACCAGCGCGACGCGGAAGAAGTCCGCCGTCGGCAGCAGCCGGTTCAGGCCGGGCGTGCGCGAGGCCACCAGCAGGATCGAGAACAGGCCCGAGCCGACCAGCGCCGCGAGGCCGAGGTGCAGCCAGCCGCGCGCCAGCGCGAGGCGGGCGTCGCGCGGTACCGGCAGGGTGTAAAGGCAAGCGGCCTGCGCCGCTGGCATGTCATTCCCGCGCAGGCGGGAATCCAGCGCAGAGCGTTGCGTGCGGTTCTGGGTCCCCGCCTGCGCGGGGACGACGGTGGGCGTGTTCATGAGAAGGTGATCCCTCCCTTTTGCGGATCGAAGTCGATCACCAGCACCTGCGCCGCCTGCAGCCGCACGGTGGTCTCGCGCACGTGGTCGAAGCCGGTGCCGGTGCCGTCCTTCAGCCGCACCACGAGGCGATGCTCGCCGGCGGCCACGTTCAGGCGGTGGTAGACGGAAGAAGCGCCGTCGCGCGACAGCCCCGAAGGCTGGGCGACATGGCGGAACACGGTGGCGCCGTCGAGGTCCACTTCCACCTGCACCGGCGCGCGCTCGCGCTCGCACTTCAGCGGCGTGCGCATGTTGGGCGCGAGCCTGGCCAGTTCCTCCTGCGTGTACGGGCGGCAGGGCGCGATGCGCTGGCCGTGGTGGATGAAGCTCACCTTCAGCACGGCCTCGCCGGGCGGCAGCGCCTGCCAGGCCGGCCAGCGCGAGAACACGCCGATGAAGAGCGCGAACAGGCCGTACAGGACGGCCTGGCCGAGCCACGCGCGCCAGGTCGTCATGCGATCGCCTCCAGCGCCGCGCGCACGCGTGCCTCCTCGCCGGGATCGGCCCAGACGGTGTGCCAGCGGCCGGCGGGCACGGAGGGACGCAGGCGCGGTTCGCGCTCGCCGCGCAGGCGCGCCTCGGTCCAGCGCGGGCCGAGCCGGTATTCGCAGCCGCCTTCGCGGCAGCCGCTCACCACCACGCTCGCGGCGCCGTGCTGCAAGGCGTAGTCCACGAAGGAAGGCGGCAGCATGCCGCTGCAGGGCAGGGTGAGCACCGCCACCTGCGGCCCGGCCAGCGCCTCGACGCGCGCGCCGTGTTCGCAGCCGACCAGCACCCGGCGCGCGCCCGCGGCCAGCGCCTGCTGGAGCCGCTCGCGCAGCGCGGCCAGTGGCCAGTGCGGCAGGTCGATGCCGGTCACGAAAGCCTCGCCGCTGCGGAAGGGGGTCGAGGAGGGGCAGGCGCCGGTGCAGATGCCGCAGCCCGCGCACGCGGCACTGCGCACCTGCGCGAGCGGCTGGCGGCGGCGCAGCGGATGCGCCACCAGCGTGATCGCCGCGTAGGGGCAGTCGGCCACGCAGCGGCCGCAGCCGTTGCAGTGCGCGGGCTCGACCTGCGCTACCGGCGCGCGGGGACGGCGCGAGGCAAACGGGAGGCAGAGCAGCCCCGCCAGCACCAGCGCGAGCAGCGCCCACACGAAAGACGCGGACGTGGCGGCGGCGAGCGGATGCACGAACAGCAGCAGCCAGTCGAAGGCCAGGCGCTGCGGCGCGTTGGCGAGTTCGGCCGTGCCCTGGCTTTGCACCGGCAGCAGGAGGGCCAGCGCCAGCAGCGTCAGCGTGGTCCCGAGCGCGAGCGGGCGGGCAGGGAACACGCGCGGCGTTCCGATGCGCTGCACGTGCGCCCAGCAGGCGAACACCAGCAGCAGCGGCAGGCCCAAGTGCACGAAGACGAACAGCGAGAACAGGCGGTCGCTCACCGCGCCGTAAAGGAAGTTGCGCGCCAGCGGCGAGCCGAGGAAGCCCAGCGCGTCGAGCCATTCGGCCGTGGCCAGGGCCGAGAACTGGCCGAGCCGGTCCCAGTGCAGCCAGAAGCCGCCGATCGCGCAGCCATACAGGATCGGAAGCAGCACCACGCCCGTGATCCACGCATGGCGGCGAAAGCGCTCGTAGCATCCGAGCACCCATTCGCGCGCCAGGTGCAGCAACGCGACCAGCACGAAGGCGTCGGCGGCGTAGCGGTGCAGCCCCCGCAGCGCGGCGCCAGCCGGCGTGCGCGAGAGCGCGCTGATGGAATCGTAGGCGCCGGCCGCCGAGGTCTCCAGCAGGGCGTACAACACGATGCCCGAGGCGGCCAGCAGCCACAGCAGCAGGAAGCCGATTGCGCCCAGCTGCTTGAGCGGGTCGGCCGCGGGCCCGAAGGCGCCGTCGAAGCCGTGGTCAAGCGCGCGCAGCCAGCGACGCACGGCGGCGCTCCCTGCGTCGCGCCCGCCATTCGTTGAGCATGTACAGCGCCACGAAAAGAATGAAAGTCAGGCCGCCCGCGATCTCCAGGGCCAGGCCGTAGTCGGTCCGGTAGGTTCCCGTCTTCGGGTCGTACACGGTGCAGAGGATGCGGATGCGGTCCACCAGCTCGCCGACCAAGCCCTGGGGCGGCAGCGGCTGGCCGGCCACCAGCGTTGCGAGCGCGTCGCCCAGCACGTCCACCGCCGGCTGGTCGCCGTAGACCTGGCGCACGATGCGGCCCTGCGCGTCGACCAGCGAGACCTGCAGCACGTGGTCGAAGCCGGCCGGCGTCGGCGCGTAGCGGAAGCCGAACTCGCGCGTGAGCGGCGCGACGACGGCGGCCGGTGCGCTCAGGAACTCCCAGTTCGGCCGCGCGATGCGGTGTTGCGCGGCGAAGGCCTTCATGGCCTGCGGCGAATCGGCCGGCTGGTTGAAGCCGATGCTCACCACGTTGAACTGCCGCTCGCCGAAGCGCGCCTGCAGCGCCTGCATCGATTGGTCGAGCGCACGCGTGGTGGCGGGGCAGACCTCGAAGCAGCCGGTGTAGATGAAGCTCACCAGCAGCGGCCGGCCGCGGAAGGCGGAGAGCCGCACCGGGCGGCCTTCGCGATCGAGCAGGGTGGGGTCGGGCATGGTGCGGCCGACGGCGGCCTGGCTGGCGCGCAGGGCGTCGGTGCGGTCGAGGACCGCGGATTCCTGCGCGGCTGCCAGCAGGGGCGCCAGCAGCATCACCGCCACCGCCCGCCGCAGCCACGGTCTTGCTCCCTCTCTCCCTGGGAGAGGGTTGGGGTGAGGGCACGCAGTGCGCTCATCGCTGCCCGGAGCGCCCCCACCCCAGCCCTCCCCCAAAGGGGGAGGGAGTGGAACGGGCCCGAGCGCGCGCATGGTGAAGATCCCCTCAGCGCAGGAACGCGTCCGCGGTCGCCGCCGCCAGCAGCGCGCTCAACTGGATCAACGACGCGAAGAACGCGCCCATCGCATTCAGCCGGCTTGGCCGGCGCGCCAGCCGCCACGTCTGCTTCACGAACCAGCCCCCGCCGCCCAGCGCACCCAGGCTATAGATCCACCCGGCACCAAACGCCAGCGGCAGCAGCGAAGCCATCACCAGCATCACCGTGCTCGCGAACACGATCCGCGCCGCCCGCACGTCGCCCACCACCACCGGCAGCATCGGGATCCCCGCGGCCAGGTATTCGCTGCGGTTGGCGATCGCGAGGCTCCAGAAGTGCGGCGGTGTCCACAGGAACAGCACCAGTGCCAGCAGCCAGGCCTGCGGCCCCGGCACGGGATCGGCCGCGGCCGCGCCGGCCAGCACGGCGAAGCTGCCGGCCAGCCCGCCGATCACGATGTTCCAGGGCGTGCGGCGCTTCAGCCACAGCGTGTAGACCACGCCGTAGAAGAAGGCGCCGAGGAATACGTAGAGCGCCGCCGGGCCATTGAGCAGCGCCCAGGCCGCGCCCACGGCGGCCAGCAGCAGCAGCGCCATCGGCACGAGCCACAG
>NZ_DASSVG010000566.1:0-3062 GCF_035706265.1 Ramlibacter sp.
TGGGCACCTGCCCCGCGTAGAGCGTGTCCACCTCTTCCTGGAGCACGTCCAGCAGCCGGCCGAAATAGGCGTGCTCCTCATGCCATGCCTTGACGGGATCCATGCGTCCTCCTGGGCCGAGAGGAGGCCAGCATGCGCCAGTGGCGGCGGGGCTGGTTTGACTGGGCGCAACGAATGCCCGGCTTGACGGCGGCTCCAATCCAGCGCCACAATGGCTCCACCTGGGAGGCGCCCATGCCCAACCTTTCCATCAAGGATGTGCCCGAGGAGCTGGCAGAGGCGCTCCGGCAGCGGGCCGCGCGCAACCACCGCTCGCTGCAGGGCGAGCTGATGGCCATCATCCACGAAGCCGTTCACCAAGAGGCCGTTCACGGGGGCAGCGGTGCCGCACGGGCGCCCACCAGCCCGCACGCAGGCTGGCGCACGGGCACGCGGACCATCGAGGAGATCGATGCGGAATTGCGGGCCCGCCATCCGGAACCGGTTCAGGGCGGCCCGCTCGCCGTCGATATCATCCGTGCAGACCGGGACAGCCGGTGATGGCGAAGGCCGCCAACCGTCCTGTCCTGCATGTCGCTGAACCGCCGCCTGCATTTCTCGGCCGGCCACCCATGGTGGTCGATTGCAGCGTGCTCAGCGCCGTCCTCTTCGCCGAGGACTTGCGGGACGACGCCATGCGCATCATCGCCGGCAAGTCGCTGCACGCCCCGTTCCTCCTCGATACCGAGTTCGTAAGCGTCGCCATCAAGAAGAGCCGCGCAGGCTGGCCCGGCTCCGTGGTCGGCGATGCGCTCGCGCGATACGCGCAGCAGCAGATCGAACTGCACCGCGCGGACGTTCAGGCCCAATATGCCCTGGCGCTCCGCTACGGACTTTCGGCCTATGACGCGGCCTATTTGTGGTTGGCTGGCTTCCTGCAGGCGCCGCTCGCGACGTTCGACGCCAAGCTCGCCAAGGCGGCGCGCGCCTACCTGGCAGGCCCGGCCTAGCGTCGACCTCGCGCTACTCTTGAAGGCCGTGCCGGCCTCGCCTGGGCTGAAGCGCGGGCCACAGGACGTTTTTCAAACAAAGGACATCAACTTGACGGTTTTCCAAGGCATCGGACTGCTCTTCACCCTGGTGGCGATCTTCGGCTACTTCAACCACCGCTTCGTGCGCCTGCCGGACACCCTGGGCATCACCGCCGTGGGATTGCTCGTCTCCGTGCTCGCCACCAGCGTGGAGGCGTTGTTCCCGGACGTGCAGGTCGTGCGGAAGGCCCAGGCCCTGGCCGCGCAGATCGACTTCACGGACGTCGTCTTCCACGGGCTCCTGAGCCTGCTGCTGTTCGCCGGCGCCCTGCACGTCGACCTGGCCAAGCTGCGCAAGCACCGGCTGGCCGTGCTGCTGCTGGCCACCGTGGGCGTGCTCATCTCCACCGCCGTGGTCGGCGTCGGCTTCTACTTCGTCGCCCGGACCTTCGGCTTCGACATCAGCCTCCTGTGGTGCCTGGCGTTCGGCGCGCTGATTTCGCCCACCGACCCGATCGCCGTGCTCAGCGTCCTCAAGAGCGCGGGCGCGGCTCCCGCGGTCGAAAGCAAGATCACCGGCGAGGCCCTGTTCAACGACGGGACGGCGGTCGTGGCGTTCCTGACCCTGGTCAGCCTGGCGGCGGGCCACTCCGAGTTCTCGGCGGCCGCGGTTTCCACGGCGCTCGCCCGGGAAGTCGTCGGCGGGGTGCTGGTGGGCCTGGCCGTCGGGTATGGCGCGTCGTTCCTGCTGCGCGACCTGGAAAGCTACGCGGTGGAAATCCTCATCAGCCTGGCGATGGCCACCGGCGGCTACAGCCTGGCGGAGGTGCTCCACGTGTCGGCGCCGCTGGCGGTCGTCATCATGGGCCTGGTGCTGGGCAACCACGGCGCGGCCAAGCACATGACCGAGAAGACGCGGGAGCACCTGTACGACTTCTGGCACCTGCTGGACGAACTGCTCAACCTGGTGCTGTTCGGCCTCATCGGCCTGGAGGTCATCGCGCTGGCCTTCAACGTGCGTGACGTCTGGCTGGGCATCGCGGCCGTTCCCGTGGTGCTGGTCGCCCGCCTGGCGAGCGTCGGGATCCCGCTGACGGTCCTGCGGCGCTTCCGGGAAGCCTCGCCGCATTCGGTGAAGATCATGACGTGGGGCGGCCTGCGCGGGGGCATCTCGATTGCGCTGGCGCTGTCCCTGCCCGCCTTCGAAGGCCGGGACATGATCATCGGCGTGACGTACGTGGTGGTCATCTTCAGCCTGCTGGTGCAGGCCACGACGCTCGGGGCGGTGGTGCGGCGACTTAGCCTTACCGAGGCGTAGCCTGCATGCGAACCGGGTACGTGCGACCCGGCTTTTTCATGCGCGCTTCACGTGCAATCAGGAAGCTGGAGGCACCCACCCCTGCGCCCTTGCCTCCGCCAGCGTTCGATCCAGCGCCTGCCGCACCAGCACGAACATCTCGTCGATCTGCGCCCGGGTGATCACCAGCGGCGGCGCGACGATCATGCGGTCGCCCACGGCGCGCATCACCAGGCCATTGTCGAAGCAGTGCTTGCGGCACACCATGCCGATCGCGATCTCGGGCGCGAAGGCCTCGCGCAGCGGCACGTTGCGGCACAGCTGCACGGCTGCCATCAGCCCGCAGCTCTGGACCTCGCCCACCAGCGGGTGCTCCAGCAGACCGGCGAGCTGCTGCGCGAGATAGGGGCCGGTGTCCTCGCGCACGTGCTCCACCAGCTCGAGCCGCTCGATCAGGTCCAGGTTGGCCAGGCCGACGGCGCAGGCCACGGGGTGGCCCGAGTACGTGTAGCCATGCTCGAACTCGCCGCCCTGCTCGATCAGCACGCGCGCGATGCGCTCGCCCACCATCACGCCGCCCAGGGGCACGTAGCCGCTGGTCACGCCCTTGGCGAAGGTGATCAGGTCCGGCCGCGTGCCGAAGGTCTCGCAGCCCCACCACTGGCCCGTGCGGCCGAAGCCGCAGACCACCTCGTCGCTCACCAGCAGGATGCCGTAACGATCGCAGATGCGCTGGATCTCGGGCCAGTAGGTCG
>NZ_DASSVG010000567.1:0-3058 GCF_035706265.1 Ramlibacter sp.
CCGGGGGCACCTGCGAGGGCAGCGTCGCCACCTTGCAGGAGGCCGAGCCGGTGCCGCCCGCCAGCGTCCGGGTCGACCGCTCCTTGGGATTGGCACCGTCCTGCGACAGGAAGATGCCCACGTCGTAGCGCGTGCTGGAGCCGAAGTTGACCGTCACCTCCAGGTCCAGGGTGACGCTCGTGCCGCCTTCGCAGGTGGCGGGCGCGCCGCTGCCCGGCGCGATCCGGATGCTGGTGATCTGGACGTCGTTGGCGGTGCAGTTCAGGCTATCGGCCATGCGGTCGCCGACGCACATGTCGACTGGGTAAGTGGCAGCGCGCGCCGCCATGCAGGCCAGCACCAGCAGGCCGCCAGCCACCAAACGGGCCAGGACTCGGGAGAAGAATTGCATTCCGGTGGAAACCATGTGCCCGCGATGCTAGGGCTTGAGAGACAGAGGTCCCTTCGCCCGGTCGTTCAGGTCGAAGGTATCCTGGTCGAACTTCACGCGCAGCGCGACATACAGCCCCTTGGCGCGGTACTCCGCGCCGGCGAAGTCGCGGTCGCTGAAGCCAAGGTGGTTGTAGCCGACCGCGACCCAGGTATTGTCGGTCAGGCGGTAGCCTACGGAGACCCCGAGCTGGTACGAGCGGGCGTGCAGCCTGTGCACGCTCAGCACGCTGGCGCTGGCGCCGAGATCCCAGCGCTCGCCGAGGTCGTGGCGTGCCTCGATGCCGGCGAGGTCCGTGAAGCCGCTGCTGCCGACGTCACCCAGCATCTCGCGCACGTACTTGGCGCTGTACTGGAGCGCCACCTGCGAGCGCGGGCCCGCCTTCCAGTTGGCGTTGAAGTTGCTGATCAACTTGCGCGTGAACAGGCGTGAGGCCAGGCTGCCGCTGGACTCCTCCACGTAGCGCAGGCGCTCCATCCACATCCAGTCGCCGCCGACGGGGCGGAAGGCGTAGCTCAGCTGCCCCGTCACGTTGCGCATCGCGTCGGCACCGCGCTGGTCCAGGTACGCCAGGGCGGCGGCCACCGAGCGGCCCTGCCCCAGGCGGCGCTGCGCACCGAGCAGCAGGTTCACCTTGGTGTCGGTGTCGCTGCCACGCCATTCGGCCCGCGCGTTGCCGCTCCATTGCGCCTCGGTGTAGGCCAGGCCCAGGCTCACCGCGGTGTAGTCGCCGGTGAGGATGCCGAAGCCGGCGCTGGACGGCGTGCCCGAAGGCAGGGGCCGGTCCGGGCCCAGGGCATTGGCCGGCGCGCGCAGCGTCTGGACGCGGTCGATGGCTGCATCGGCTGCCCAGTGCTCGTCGATCTTCACGCGCTGGACCAGGCCCATGGTGCTGTAGAGGCGATTCGCGTCCGCCAGCCCCTGCTGGCCGAGGCCGACCCGCGCCTCCGCCCCCGTCCAAAGCTGCGAGCGCATGCCGACGCGCGTGGTGTTGGCACGGAGTTCGGTGCCGCGGGCGAATTCCTGTTCGGCGAACAGCGTGGTCTCCGGCGTCAGCCGGTAGTCGATGCCCAGGACGAGGCGGTCCGGGTAGCTCGCGGTGCCGCCACCCCGGACGTCGATCTCCGCGGCGGCGCGCAGCGTGATGCCGCGGTCCGCCATGTCGTAGGAGGCGCCGGCGATCGCCTGGCGGGCGTCGATCTGTTCGCCGTTCGCATCCGTTTCGGAGATCGCGCGAACGCCGCCGTTGAGCGCCAGGCCGCCCGGGGCCGCCCAGTCCACGCGCGCTTCGGCCACGTCGCGCCGAACGGGGGTCGCAAGTTCCTCCTGGCGCGAGAGCTGCCCCTGCAGATGCACCTGGTCGGTGACGCGGTAGCGGCCCTCCACGCCGGCGGTGCGCAGGCCCTTCGAGGCTGCGGACTGCTGTCCGAGCCCGAAGCCGGGATCCTGCTTCTGCACGTAAGCGCGCGCCGCGGCCTTGCCGTCGTCGTGGGTCACTTCGGCGAGGAAGGCGCTCCCGCTCTGCGGCCCTTCCTCCGTGTTGCCGTTGCTCCGCGCCGCCTCCGCGTGGATGCGGGTCGTCTCCGATACCTGCACGGTGGCGTCCACTCCGGTGAGCGTTCCCTCGCGGCCCGGGGTGCCTTCGTGGATGCGGGTGAGCCCCAGCTCGCTGCGCTCGCCGAGCTTCAGCGCTCCGCGGGCGCCGTAGGTCGTCGCTTCGGCGCCGTGGTCGTCGGTTTCGTACTCCGCGACGATGAAGACGGGGTTCAGGGCCGCGTCGCGCGAGGGGATCGGCTCGCGGAAGAACAGCGTGCCCGCCACCGGGTCGAGCTCGTAGTCCAGGAAGCGGGCCAGGGACCGGCTGGAGAGCACCTTCTCGGGATGGAAGCGGTCGCGCACCTCGATGCTGACCTTGTCCGAGTTCAGCACGATGTTGCGTCCGCGCAGGCGGTACAGGCCCGAGGTGCCGTCGCCCTGCAGATCGTCGCGCAGGAAGCCCTGCGAGGTGCGGGCGGCGAAGGCGTTGTAGCTGGCATGCTCGCCGCGATACTCCGATTTCACGCCGGTCAGCGTGCGGCTGTAGCGCGCGAGCTGGGAGACGGTCAGGCCGGTGTCGAAGTCGCCGAACAGCGCGTAGAACTGCTGCTTCTCGATCTTCAGGTAGAGCTTGCTCGTGCTCGCGGCATCGAAGCCGGGCTGCGTGGCGTCGCCGTACAGCGTGTAGAACTTCGCCGGGTCCACGGCTTGCCGCAGCACCGGGGCGCCGTCCGTGCCGCGCTCCTTCGCGCTGTCGTAGGCGAGCGTGAGCAGGAAGTCGCCGCGCACGCGGCCCTTGGCGTAGAACGCCAGCCGGTCCTGGTCGAACAGCTGGTCGTCGGCGCCCGCCGCCTGCAGCGCCTCCATGTTGCCCGCGAGCCGCTTGTGCCCGAGGGTGCCTTCGGCGAAGCCGACCAGCACCCACTCGCGCAGCTCGGCGCTCAGCCACGCCCGCACTTCCTGCGTGCGGTTGTCGCCGAAGTTGAAGCGCAGCACCACCTCGCCGGACTGGTTGGTCGGCTCCAGCCGGATCGCCGCGACGCCGTCGGCGCCCACCTCGAACTTCGCGCGCGCGCCGGCGTTGCCGCTCAG